>JAPDPT010000027.1:0-37305 GCA_034506315.1 candidate division KSB1 bacterium
AGCTTGAAGTTGCCCACCTCCAGAGAGTACACGTAGGTGCCGCTCGCTACGGGTCGACCGGAGGCGTCCTTTCCGTCCCAGGTCACTCTGTGTTTGCCCTTGGCCTGCAGCTGGTTATTGACGAGAACCCGGACGACCTGGCCAAGGGAGTTGTAAATCTTAACGGTCACCCGCTTGTCAAGGGGCAGCGTGTACTCGATGGTGGTAGACGCGTTGAACGGATTCGGGTAGTTCTGGGCAAGCTCGTAGTCCGCAGGCGTGATTACGCGCCACCGTTCCATCTCCACCCCGGTGGGGCCAGCCTCAAGGACCCAGAGCCAAGTCTTGGACCAGTAGGACTGGATGGTGCTGATCACGAGCTCCTTCTTGCCGTCCCCGTCCAGGTCGTCGGCCATCTTCAGGCCGAAAGAGCCGTGAATCAAGCTGATGTCGCCGTCGTTCCATTCCCTGAGCGCGGCTTCCCAGCTGGCCTGGTCAGGGTAATCCTGGCGCTTCGGTTTCGGAACAAAGGAGTTGTCGTAGAAGCCCTCGGAGGTTACCCAGCTCGCGGGGTCCATAATGTCGCCGACGCCGTTGTACGCCAGCGCATTGACCTGCCCGCGCGTGTAGTTACAGAAGAAGAGCTCGGCTTTTCCGTCGCCGTTGATGTCCCCGAGGACGTTGTTGAAGGTCGCTCCGCCGGCTGCCTCGCGAATCTTCGCCACGTGGTGCGGGTTACGCGGATCGAGCGCTGCGAGTCCGCCCTCTGTGACGCGAGGCACGTTGACCAGAAACACCCAGCCCGGCGTGTCGTACATGGCTCCCATCAACTCTTCCGCGCCGTCGCCATCGATATCGTAATGGCCTACGCTGACGTAGAACACACCGTCGGGCCCGGTGGTGTCCAGACGAACGGTGCGGAAGGTGAAGGAATCCGGCTTGACGGCGTCAAACAGGACGATCTTGCAGAGGTCCCACGGGAGGAAGACAGGCTCGAGGACACCGTCGCCGTCGTAGTCCGCGGCGATGGCGCCCACAGGAGAGCCGCCGATGCCCATCTGGGCACGGTCCCAATAGCCCTCCATCTTCGTTACGGGGAAGCCACTGGCAAGCGTCCCGTCCACGCAGGAGACAATGGTGAAGAAATCAGCGTTTCTGCCTGTTCCGGACCCGTTGGAGGGGAGGAGGAGCTCCTGGTGCCCGTCGCCGTCCACGTCCGCAATCCAGATGTGCTCTGTGGCGTTGGTATTGGTGATTTCCGGGCTGATTTGGTTGTCGGGCAGGATGAAGGTGGGGCCACCCTCCGGTGCACCGAAACCGTTGTCGTTACCATTCCACTCGAAGAAATAGAAGCCCACGCTATCGGCGTGTGGGCTGGTACCAACAGCCCCTCCCATGTGGAAGATGACTTCCTCGATGCCGTTGCCGTCGAAATCGCCCACGACCACATGGCGAGGCTGGCTGCCTGTGTAGACGGCTTTCGCGGTGCTGTCCACGAAGATCAGCTCCAGCGTGTTGTCGCCGACCACCTCATAGCCGACGATACGCCCGGAGTATTGCGTAGCGAAAATCTCTTTCTTCCCGTCGCGGTCCACGTCGGAGCCAGCCCAGAAGCCGCGCGGATTCCCCTTGATCGGGTCATTGGGATCTTCCTGCGGTGTGGGATCGTGCCATACGGCCTGGACACCGAAGTTCGGGAGCGGCTCATGCTCCACAATGATGAGCCCTTCGGGGTCGGCGCTGCCGGCAAAGCCGATCGCAACCTCCCGGCGGCCGTCCATGTCGAAGTCTCCGGTGCAGACGTCCTGGAAGCGCTGGGCGACCTGGAAGATCGCGTACACCCGCCAGTTCGCCGGGTCGGCAACGTCTCCGTTGTCGCCTCCTATGTACTCGATGTCGTAAAGGGTTCTATCGTCGCGGGAGGCGATGTAGATGTCGCGCCCGTCGTGGCCGGGACCTGTGAAGTCCTGGTCACCGATGTCGGCGCCGGCCAGGCGGGATCCTAAGGCGGCGATCGGGTGGACGTGCGAGGAGTCCATCTCCGCGATCTCGCCGGGGTTGGTGATGATGAAGACGAGCCCGGTGTCCGAATAGGTCGGGTACACCAGTTCAGCGAAGCCGTCGTTATTGAAGTCGTAGCTCAAGAGGCTTCGCAGCGAGACGCCGTCGGCATAGGGGGCGGTGAGCTTTCGGTAGAAGCGGACAGCATACGAATCCGGGGCCGTGTTCTCGAAGACGATGAGACCATTGTAGTCGTACTCGCCCACCGCAAAATCCCAGTAGCCATCGTTATCGAAGTCGCCGATGGCCAGCCCCCAGGGGCTGTAGCCAATGGTGCTGTCGCGCATCTCGACCTTGAAGTCCGGGAAGCTGATGTCGCCGGTGGTTTCCTCGAGGACCCAGATCTCATCTAGGCGGGTCTCCAGGACAATCAGCTCGTTCTTGCCGTCCTTGTCGAGGTCCCAGGTGGCCACGGGGGCATCGATGTCGGCTCCGACGCCGTTGTGCAGGTCAATCTCGCTGGTGGGGAAATCCGGGAGGGGGTACCCTTCAATCGTCGGGTCCACTTCGAAGAAGCGCAATCCATTCTGCCCGGCGACTGCGTTCAGGCAAACGATGACCTCAATCAGCCCGTCGTTGTCGGCGTCGCCGTAGCCTGCGCCGTACTCGTAATTGCAGTCAGCAGCGCGGTAGTGCCAGACGACCTCGAGGCGATCATTATCAGCCCGCTCGTAAATGTAGAAATCGGCCCCGCCGCTGCCGTCTTCGGCATCGCAGGCGACCAAGATCTCCGGCGCCCCGTTGTCGTTGAGGTCCGGCAAGTACACCAGGTCCCATACGGTCCGTACGGGGTCGGGCATCGCCGTCCCGAAGATCTTGACGAACTTGTTCTGGCCGTTCTCGGCTGCCCACGCCCAGCTGCCCCCCACGAGCGCCGTCATCACCAGCGCCAAAACTGCTGCCGTTCCGCGACGACTACTCATGGCTGCCTCCTCTGCGTTTCGACCTCCCGATTCTTCACAATCAAGTGCGTTTCTTTCCCGCTATCACCTCCTCTCATCGTGGATTGGGACGCCTGTTGAACTTACTCCCCCTCGTCAGACGGACGCGTTTTACGGGCGCGCAATCTTACACAAGTTTGTATTGTTTGTCAAGGCCAAATCCGCTTGGGCTTGATCGTCTCCGCTCGGATGAGAGACGGTGCGGCAGGAGGACATGACCCGCGGGACGGATGTACGCTCCCGCGCCGGCTCAAGGGGTCCCTCGCGACGAGTGGTCCATTTGAATTGAGCGAAGAAGCGGACAGCCCCTCACCGATCGGCCCGCTTCGCCGACCAGGGGAGTCGCGGTAACCTCTCCTCGCTCCCCGGATCTCGTCCAGGTGGTGCGGGACGAGTCCCCGCCGCCTCGCTGCGACACAGGATCCAATCTATCGGGTGTCCAGATCGAAGGCTCTCGCCAAGAGGTGGCTCGCTATTCTCCGGGTGGTAGCGGACATCGGGTAGTTGGGAAGATCCTGTGGCCGTACCCAGGCTACGCGCTGATACCGACGCGGGCTTGCGTTGCCCGACGTGTACAGGCAATGGTAGACGTAGAGGCGTACTTGCAGATGGCTGTAACGGGCGGTCAAAAACAGAAGGGGTCCGCGGATCACTACCTCCAACCCTACCGCGGCTTGGATCTCCCGGAGGAGAGATTCCTCGAAGCTTTGGTTGCCTCGTCGAGGGCCACCTGGGAATTCCCACAGGCCGCCCAAGAGGCTGCGTTCGTCCCGCTGGACGATTAGTAGCTCTTGTTCCTTCCAGATGACGCCAGCTACCTGATCTTCGACGGGAACGGCCGGACGTTCCTTCCGCGCCGGAAATGCCTCCGCTCTCCCGCTCTTGTGCCCTTGGCACCAGGAGATCAGCGGGCACGCCTCGCACCGAGGGTTTCGCGAAAGGCAGATCGTCGCCCCCAGTTCCATCAGCGCCTGATTGAAGTCCCCCGGTTCCTCATCGCCCATCAGGTGCCGAGCCAGATTCTGCAATCGGCGGCGAGCGCGCGTGGAAGAGGGACGTGCCCGGATCCGGAATAGCCGGCAAAGGACGCGGACACAGTTTCCGTCCAGCACCGGCGTCGCCCTACCAAAGGCGATACTGGCGACGGCCGCAGCCGTATAGCTTCCCACTCCCGGTAGCCTTGCGAGGGACTCGGGCTCGCCGGGTATTTCCCCGCTGTAGTCCTGCACGATGACTCTTGCTGCCTCATGCAGGTAGCGGGCCCGACGGTAGTAGCCCAATCCCGCCCACACTTGGAGGACCTCATCGAGGCTGGCCGAGGCCAGATCCTGGACGGTGGGAAAGCGGGCGACGAAGCGCTCGAAGTAGGGCAGAACCGTCGCCACCCGCGTCTGCTGCAGCATGAATTCGGACACGAGGATACGGTACGGATCTCGTCCCGCTCGCCAGGGCAAGTCCCGCCGATGCTGGCGGTACCACCGGACGAGCTCCTTCCCCATCAGCGCAAGCGAGCGGGGTCTCACGAAGTGGGCTCCTCGGGGCTAGCCTGCGGCGACCGAAACTCCCAGCCTGTGGTAAACCGTGCGCCGCAATGAGGGCAGTGAAGTACCACCACGATCCGGTCGCCCTCGCGCTTCAGCCCAACGTGGAACCCGATGCTGTACCCGCACTCGCTACACGAGGTCCATTCTGAACCTGGGTTGAGGTAGGTCGCCTTCATCCGTGCATATTCCCCACGGTTGCTCGATTGGACTGTCCGACTTTCTCCATCCACGGCAAGAGGATCTCCGCCAGCTTGTCGAGGGCTGACCCGTGGAAAAGGTCGTGACCCTCGCCTTCGAGCACGACAAAATCTTTGGGTTTTCCTCCCCAGGCCTCGTACACCTGGCGGGCCCCAGCCATTGGCACCAGAGAGTCCTGGGAGCCCTGAACAAACAGGGCAGGAACTCGTTGACGCTCGGCGACCGCCCGCGCCGAGGTCATTGCCTCGGACATTTCGAAGAACAGCTGCACACTGATCCGATCGTGCACAAGGGGATCGCTCAGGTAATCGTGGACCACAGAGCTCTCAGGTGACAGAGAATCGATCGGCAATCCGTGCCGCATCGTGACGGCGGGGGCGACCCGCCGGAGGATCTTGCCCAGCAGGAGTTTCAGCCGGGGGATGTTTTCCGGAAGGGAGAAGGCGCCGGAGCAGAAGACGGCGCCGGCAAAAGACGCAGGCAAGCGCGCCAGGAAATGCAGCGCGATCAGGGCGCCCAGGCTTTGCCCGACGAGAACCGTTGGCCCCGGGCCTGCGGGCCCGAATCGCAGCCAGAACGTCTCCAGGTCGTCGAGAAAACGGTCGAAGCAGTCCACGTGCCCCCGCTTGCCCGCCGACCGCCCATGGCCGCGGTTGTCCATGGCGTACACGGCATACCCGTCCTGGCAGGCTCTCCGAGCAAACTCCTCGTAACGACCGCCGTGCTCGCCGAGCCCGTGGACGAGGAGGATGGCCCCCTCCGCAGGCCGGTCGGGTTGCCACAAGCGGAAGAACATGTCCTGGCCGTCTCGGCTCCGGAAGTAACCTGCTTGAAATTTCATCCTATCCTCCGCCTTTGCCGTTGCGGGAGCGCGCTCCCGGCAATCGAGTTCGACCGCTACGCCTCCGGTGCGTTTAACCCGATTCTCCACGCTCTAACGGCTCGATGTGGAAGCGGGAGAGGTCCCAGCTCTGCGCGGTCTCGTCATCAGGGAAGAAGACGCCCGTCGGCTGACCCTCTTTCTGGATCGCTACGTATTGGCCCTCCGCGGATGCGTACAGCTGCCCGTCCGCGTCGGACAGGGATGCGATCGTCAGGCAGAGGCGCTGGCGACGCTCTTTCAGCTGTGCGGACACTTTGACTGTGGACCCAATGGGTACAGGCCGGTGATAGCGGACCGACAGGCCAGCCGTGGCCACGATGCGCTGCAGACCTACGGCCGCCGCCCAGAACATCGCCTCGTCCATCAGGCTGGCGATAATCCCCCCGTGAAGCCAGGCCTGAAACCCGCAGTACTGGGGGAACGCGGTGAAGCGGATGACTACCGCATTGTTCTCCAGTTCTGGCTCCGCGTGCAGACCATTGGGGTTGTCCATACCGCAGACGAAGCAGTTCCGGTAACGCGGGAGTTTCATGGGTTCACCTCGGGTCCGTGGAAAGAACTCTCAGATCGGAGTGCAAGTGCCCGACCGAGCCAAAATTTACCCAGGCCATGCTCTACAATCAAGCCGTTTGCCAGCTACAGGGCCAAGAGGGGGTATAGAGGTCGGACCAGGGCGGAGTTCGGGAGGGACGGGGAAAGAGATTGATTTTCGGAGAGCTGGGGGGTATATTACAAGGTTCGAGACTCTGCCATCGGGACACCGGGAGGGAGATTCGCACGTTGGGCGAGCGGTACATTGAAATCTACGGGGCGAGGACCCACAACCTCAAGAACATTGATCTGCGGCTGCCCCGCAACCGGCTCATTGTGATCACCGGGGTATCCGGCTCAGGTAAGTCCAGCCTGGCTTTCGATACCCTCTACGCCGAGGGCCAGCGGCGCTATGTGGAGAGCCTCTCGTCCTACGCCCGGCAGTTCCTGGAGCGGATGGATCGTCCGGACGTGGACGAGATCCGCGGCATCTCGCCTGCTGTAGCAATTGAGCAGAAGAATCCCACGCGCAGCTCCCGGTCGACTGTCGGCACGGCCACCGAAGTCCACGATTACCTCCGCCTCCTTTTTGCCCGCATCGGCCGGACTTACTGTCCTGAATGCGGGATTGAGGTGCGCAAGGAGCAGGTCAGGGATGTTCTTGAGGCCCTGAAAGAGCTGCCCGAGGGCAGCAAGGTCTTAATCACCTTCCCGATGGAGGTTGACGGGAACGCCGAGGAAGCGTTGGTGTCGCTGCGGCAGAGGGGGTTTGTGCGGCTCCTGCGCTCCGACAACTCGGTGATCAGCCTGGACCAGGCTCGACCCGAAGACCTGGCGAGGGCAGAGGTGGTGGTAGACCGCCTCGTCGTGCGCCGGGGCGATGAAGCCCGCTGGGCCGACTCCGTGAGCCTCGCCTTCCGGGAAGGGAGCGGGGTCGCCACCCTTGTGGTGCCGGGGGAAGGGCGCCTGCGCTTCACCCAGCGCTTTGAGTGCTCTCGCTGCGGACGGAGCTTTCTCGAGCCCGAACCGCGGCTCTTTTCATTCAACAATCCCTTTGGGGCCTGCCCCACGTGCAAGGGATTCGGCGACCTCATCGAGGTGGATCTGGATCTGGTCGTCCCGGACAAGACACGCAGCATCCGCCAGGGAGCCATCGAGCCGTGGAACACACCTCTGTACTCCTACTTCTGGCGCGAACTGCTGCGGCACGGACCGCGCCGAGGGATCGACCTGGACAAGCCCTTCGCCGAGCTTTCGGAGCCTGAGCTCTCCTACGTGCTGCACGGCGATGGCGACTTCCCGGGCGTCTACGGATTCTTCGAGTGGCTCGAGACCAAGCGGTACAAGGTGGGGGTACGGGTGTTCCTGAGCCGTTACCGGGGCTACGTGCGGTGTCACGCCTGCAAGGGCACGCGGCTCCGTCCGGAAGCCCTTTACGTGAAGCTGAACGGGGCCACCATCGCCGATGTCTCTGCCATGACCATCTCGGAGGCGAGACGATTCTTTGACGAGCTGCAACTTTCCGAGTTTGAGGAACAAGTGGCAGGGACGATCCTGCGTGAGCTGCGCAATCGGCTCAGCTACCTGGAAGACGTCGGGCTCGGCTACCTGACCCTCGACCGTCGCACGGCCACCCTGTCGGGCGGCGAGTTCCAGAGGATTAACCTGGCCACCGCCCTCGGCTCCCAACTGGTGGGATCGTTGTACGTGCTCGATGAGCCTTCGATAGGGCTGCACCCGCGCGACACCCATCGCCTGGTGAACATTCTGCTTAAGCTGAGGGACATCGGCAATACGGTGCTGGTGGTCGAGCACGATCGCGATACCATGGAGATGGCCGACTACATCGTGGATCTCGGCCCGGGCGCAGGGGAGGCCGGGGGCCGCGTGGTTTTCCAGGGTACCTACGAGGACCTCCGTAGGGATGGCCGCTCCCTGACGGGCTCCTACTTACGCGGCAACCGACAGATTCCGCTCCCGGATGTACGGAGGTCACCGGCGGACAAATGGCTTGTGCTGCGAGGGGCGGCCGAGCACAACCTGAAGAACATCGATGTGGAGATCCCGCTCGGTCTGTTCGTGGTCGTCACGGGGGTATCGGGATCGGGCAAGAGCTCGCTGGTTCACGATGTGCTGTACACCGCCCTCAAGCGGAAGCTCGGCAGCTGGAAGGGGCGTGTGGGAAAGCACCGGGAGCTTCTGGGTGCCGAGCATCTGGACGACGTGGTGCTGGTGGATCAGTCGCCGATTGGCAAGACCCCGCGTTCTAACCCCGCCACCTACGTGAAGGCTTTTGACGGCATTCGCCAGCTCTTCGCGCAGACGCGCGCCGCCAGGGTGAGGGGTTTCGGCCCGGGCCACTTTTCCTTTAACATTCCCGGCGGACGCTGCGAGACCTGCGAAGGAGCAGGCGTAGTCAAGGTGGAGATGCAATTCCTTGCCGATCTCTACCTGCAGTGCGAGACGTGCGGCGGCAAACGCTATCGGAGCGAAGTCCTCGAGATCCGCTACCACGGTCGGAACATCTACGAGGTGCTGAACATGACCGTGGACGAAGCCCTGGCGTTTTTCCAAGGTCACCCGGCCATCACGCAGCGGCTGCAGCTCCTCCAGGATGTCGGGCTCGGCTATCTTCGCCTGGGCCAGCCGGCCACCACCCTGAGCGGCGGAGAGGCCCAGCGGGTGAAGCTCGCCGCCCATCTGGCCACCCGCCCAGGAGAACACATCCTGTACATCTTCGACGAGCCGACCACCGGGCTTCATTTCGAGGACATCCGGAAGCTTCTTTCGTGCTTCGACCGGCTGATCCAGGCCGGAAACAGCGTGCTGGTGATCGAGCACAACCTGGACGTGATCAAGTGTGCGGATTGGGTGATTGACCTCGGGCCGGAAGGAGGCGACGCGGGCGGCTACGTGGTGGCCTGCGGGCCGCCGGAACAAATCGCCGGCACAAGCGCTTCGTACACCGGCCAGTATCTCCGGAGGATCCTGTCATCCCGAGCGGCGTGAAAAACTTGCTCCTGACCGGTCGCCCAGGGGTGGGTAAGACCACGCTCATCCAGAGATTCCTGGAAGTGTCCGGCGTTCCGGCCGAGGGTTTCTTCACCGCGGAGATCCGAGAAGGCGGGCAAAGGACCGGGTTTGCCATTCGCTCCCTAAGGGGCGAGGAGGGGATTCTGGCCAGCGTGGCTTTGGGTGGACCGGCGCGCGTGGGCAAATACGGCGTGGACGTGGCGGAGGTGGAACGAGTGGGGGTGGCGGCCATCCGGCGCGGTCTGGAATCGGGCGCGCTGATCGTGATCGACGAGATCGGCAAGATGGAGCTCTACTCCCCGACGTTTCAGGAAGCGGTCTGGCAGGCTCTGGAGAGCGCCTGTCCGGTCCTGGGGACGATCACTCAGAGCGATCACCCCTTCGCGCGGCGGGTCAGGGCGCGAGACGATGTGCAGGTGGTGACGGTTACGCCTGCCAACCGGGAACGCTTGCTGGCCGAAGTCCTCCTGCCCTGGCACGACCGCTACGCCCGCCTGGGCAGTGGCGAGCGGCAGGCGGAAGGATCGGGATCAAGTTAGCAGGCAGAAGGCCGGAGAGAGGGGGAGGAGGGCGGAGGGTTCTTCTTTCCAGAGACGTTTCGCGGAGGAGGTGCTGCGATGTGGGTGGAGAGTCCGGAATACAAGGTTAAGGTGGGCCTGGCGGAGATGCTCAAGGGCGGCGTGATCATGGACGTGACCACGCCGGACCAGGCGCGCATCGCCGAGGATGCCGGCGCGGTGGCGGTAATGGCTCTGGAGCGCATCCCCGCAGATATCCGGGCCCAGGGCGGGGTGGCGCGCATGAGCGACCCGAAGGTGATCCGGGCCATCCAGGAGGCTGTCTCCATTCCCGTGATGGCCAAGTGCCGGATTGGCCACTTCGCCGAGGCTCAGGTCCTGGAAGCTCTCGGCGTTGACTTCATCGACGAGAGCGAGGTGCTTACGCCGGCCGACGAAGAGCATCACATCGACAAGTGGAAGTTCAAGGTCCCCTTCGTCTGCGGTTGCCGGGACTTGGGCGAGGCCTTGCGCCGCATCGCAGAGGGCGCGGCCATGATCCGCACCAAAGGGGAGGCAGGCACCGGCAACATCGTAGAAGCCGTGCGCCACATGCGGGCGGTGCAGCGGGAGATCCGCCGCTTGACCACCCTGGGCGACGAGGAACTTGTGGCCGAGGCTAAGAAACTGGGTGCCCCGGTCGAACTGGTGCGTTACGTACGGGATCACGGCCGACTGCCGGTTCCCAATTTCGCCGCCGGTGGAGTGGCCACGCCCGCCGATGCCAGCCTCATGATGCAGCTTGGTGCGGAAAGTGTGTTTGTCGGAAGCGGCATTTTCAAGTCCGAGAATCCGGCGGCGCGTGCCCGGGCCATCGTGCTCGCCACGACCCATTATCTGGACTTTGACCTCATCGCGCGTGTCTCGGAGGGGCTCGGCGAGGCCATGCGGGGGCTGGACCTCAAGGAGATCCCCGAGGAGCAGAGAATGGCAGGCAGGGGTTGGTGAAATGCGGATCGGTGTGCTGGCCCTGCAAGGCGACTTCGAAAGGCACCAACAGGCATTGCAGCGTCTGGGCATTGAGACGGTCCTCGTTCGGAAGCCGGGACAGCTTCTGGGCTGCGATGGACTGGTCCTCCCCGGTGGAGAGTCGACGACCTTCGTCCGCCTGATGCGCGAGGCAGAGCTTTGGGAGCCTCTCAAGCAGTTCTGCGATCAGTTCCCTGTGTTCGGAACGTGCGCCGGATTGATCGTGCTTGCGGCCGAACTGGTCAACCAAGCTGTGGACACCCTGGGGGCGATCGACATCTCCGTGCGGCGTAACGCCTACGGAAGGCAAAGGGAGAGCTTTGTTGGCGAGGTGGCGCTTGCCTTCGGAGAGGACCGCCGTCCCTACGAAGGGGTGTTCATCCGTGCTCCGAAGATCGTCCGCGTAGGGCCGTCCGTCACCGTCCTCGGCACCCATCGGGACGAGCCCGTATTGGTCACCAACGGCACCGTCCTGGCCGCCACGTTCCATCCGGAGCTTACCCAGGACCTCCGCATCCACAGCCTCTTCGTCGAGATGGTTCGCGGCTCCCTGGCAAGCCGGAAGGTGGTCCTGGATTAGGGCGACCGCCACTTGGATTCGCGAGGAAACCCGACAGAGGAGAACCTTTGATCGTCTACGACAGGGGCATACGCATCGCAGGGACTCGGCTGCACCTCGATGCCCATCGGATCGTGGAGTTTTCGTTCGTTTCCCATGGGCACACGGACCACCTCCACAATCATCGAAAGATCCTGGCGACTCCCGCGACGGCTCGCTTCCACCAGCTGCGCGGACGGAAATCGGAGGTGGTCCAGGCCGACTACCACGAGCCCCTGGAGATCGAAGGCATGTACGTCGAGCTCCTGCCCTCAGGGCACATTCTTGGGGCGGCGCAAATCTTCGTCGAGCGGAGTGGAGAAAGCCTGCTGTACACAGGTGATTTCAAGACTCGCCCCTCGGCGATGTGCGATCCCGTCGAAGTGAGACACGCCGACGTCCTGGTGGTGGAGTGCACGTACGGCCGTCCCGAGTACCGATTCGCGTCGACCGAGGATCTGGTGGAGAGACTTGCCCATTTCGTGGAGAGCTGTCACCGCTGGGGCGAGGTACCCGTTGTCCTCGGCTACGCTCTGGGAAAAGCGCAGGAAGCGGTGTACTGGCTCAACCGGTTGGGGCAGAAGGTCTTCGTCTGGCCGGAGGTGGCAGCGGTTTGCAGTGTGTACCGCGAATTCGGACGCGACCCGGGCCCCTATGACCTCTGGACCGGCGGGCCGATTGGCGAGGGCGTGGTGGTGGCTCCGCCGCACGCGTTGCGTCGGCCGGTCCTGCGAACCCTGGGTTCCTTCCGCTCGATCCTCCTTTCGGGATGGGCGGTGGACCCCGGCGTGCGGTACCGTTTCGGTGTGGATGAGGCCATACCCTTTAGCGACCACGCGGACTTTGACGAGCTTCTGGAATTCGTGCGCCGGGTGCAACCCAGGAAAGTGTTCACGACGCACGGATTCGACGACTTTGCGGCAGAGCTGCGCTGGCGCGGCTACGACGCCTGGCCCCTGCGCGGCCACGGGCAGCGCCCTCTGTTCTGAGACGGAGGCCCCGGCTCATCGCCCCCGATTGCTGGCGGGGAAGCGGATCGGAAAACACAGGTAAGCGGCTGAGCGGCATCCCATGGCCGACGTTCTCAAATACATCGCGCCCCCGGCCATAGCCAAGATTCGCCGGGAGATCGCCGAGGCCGGCGGCAACGAGGTGTTCTTCGTGGGCTATCTGGATCCCTCGCTGCGGGTCGTGGATGTGGACGTGGTAGCCCGAGGGAACGAGACGGCCGTTCCGGCCATCCTGCAGACGGTCTCAGCCGGGGACGCCGTAATCCACAATCACCCCTCCGGGGAGCTCACCCCCTCCGATGCCGATCTGGCCATCGCCAGCCGCCTGGGCGCGGAAGATGTGGCCTGTTACATCGTCAACAACGACGTCAGCGCCATCTACGTCGTAGTTGAGCCGCTCCGGCAGCAGGAGCTCAGCCCGCTGGACGAGGAGGAAGTGCTGAGCTACTTCCAGCCCGGAGGCCCCATTGCTCGCCGCCTCGAGGAGTACGAGTTCCGGCCTCAGCAGCTGGAGATGGTGCGGAAGGTAGTCGGCGCCTTCAACCGCGACGAGATCGCCTTAATTGAGGCCGGAACAGGCACGGGGAAGACCCTGGCCTACCTGATCCCCGCCGTCCTCTGGAGCCTGAGGAACAAAGAGCGCTGTGTGATCTCCACAAACACCATCAATCTCCAGGAGCAGATCCTGCTCAAGGACATTCCCCTGGTGCGGTCGGTGGTCCGGGAGCCGTTTTGCGCCGTGCTGATGAAGGGGCGTGGCAACTACGCTTGCCTGCGCAAGGTGGAGGACCTGGAGCGGGAGCCAGAGCTCTTCGACGACGAGGAGGACGGGGGCGAGGAATTACGGCTGATCCTCGAGTGGGTGAAAGTTACCCAGGACGGAAGCAAGTCCGACCTGAACTTCAGTCCACGGGCGGAGGTCTGGGAGAGGGTAGCGTCGGAAAGTGACACCTGCTTGCGGGCGCGCTGCCGTCACTACAATCGCTGCTTCGTGACCCGAGCCCGCCGGGAGGCGGCGAGGGCGCACCTGCTGGTGGTCAATCACCACCTGCTCTTCGCCGATCTGGCGGTCCGGGAGGCGATAGACGGCCCGGCCCAGGTGGCCGTTCTCCCTCCCTACCAGCGCATCGTTCTCGACGAGGCCCACCACCTCGAGGATGTGGCGACCCATTATTTCGGCTTCGGGATCACGCGCGCGGGGATGCGTCGTCTCCTCGGGCGATTGCACCGCCAGCGGGGTAACAGGGTCGGCGGGCTTGTGCACCGCATTCTGGACGAGGTCCGGCAGGGAGCTGGCAAACTTACCAAGGAACTTAGCGCGGAGATTGAGCGCCGAATCGCCTTTGAGCTCCTCCAGGACGTGCACGAGGCCCTGGCCCTCGGTGAACAGACGATGGAGGACCTGTACCAGGCCACGGCCCAGGTGGCCCAGGAGCTTGCCGCCCAGGAAGAGGGAGGCGAGGAAATCAAGCTGCGCATTACCGAGGCCGTCCTCCGTTTTTACCAGAGCTACGGAAGCCTCTGGGAAGAGCTGAAACAGTACCAGACGCTGGTGGATCGGATTGCCAATCGCGTCTTGGATGCCCTCATCCCATTGCGGATGGCGGAGGCGGTTCTGCCGTCTCTGAGTTCGCCCGAGATCGAGTTCAAGGCCACAGGGGAGCGGTTGGCGGCGGCCTCCAACACCCTTCGCGAGATCTTCTGGTCGGACGACGAGCAATGGGTCCGTTGGGTCGAGATTCGACCCCACCAGACGCGCAACATCGTTCGGCTGGGCTGTTCGCCCCTTGAGGTAGGACCACGGCTTGCGGAGACGGTATTTGAAACGTACCGCACGGTGGTGCTCACTTCGGCGACCCTGACCGTAGACCAGTCCTTCGCCTTCTTCCGGGAGCGGGTGGGTCTGAACCTGGTGCGCGGGGAGCGCACCGTGGAGGCAATTCTTCCCGCTCCTTTCGATTACGAGCACCAGGCGATTCTGGCTGTGCCGACCGATTTGCCGGAGCCCAATAGCAGGGCTTTCCCGGACGAGCTCATGCGGGTTCTTCACGAAGCCCTCCTGCTCACCCATGGCCGCGCCTTTGTACTTTTCACATCGTACAGCTTGCTGGGCCGCACGTACGAACGGCTGGCCGGAGTTCTGCGAGATGCAGGGATCGAAGCCTTCCGCCAGGGACAGGCCCCCCGCCACAAGCTCCTGGAATGGTTCCGTCGGGATACCGACTCGGTTCTGTTTGCCACGGACTCTTTCTGGGAAGGTGTGGATGTGGAGGGAGAGGCGCTGAGCTCTGTGATCATCACCCGGCTTCCCTTCCGCGTGCCGACAGAACCGATCGTAGAGGCGAGGGTGGAGGCTATCAGCCGCAGGGGTGGCAATGCCTTTCTCGAGTACACGGTGCCCCAGGCGGTCCTCAAATTAAAGCAGGGTTTCGGCCGTCTGATCCGAAAGCGCTCCGACCGGGGTTGCGTGTTCATCTTGGATCGGCGGATTGTCGAGAAGTACTACGGTCACCTGTTTTTGCGGTCTCTGCCCAAGATGCGTCTGGCGGTTGGACCGAGGGAAGTTGTGTTCGCCGAGGTGCGAGAGTTCCTGGAGGAGCCGGTCCTGGTGGCTACGAGCGGTGGGGCGCCGCGGAGGTGAAAGGGCGGGGAAGACTCGAGGGCGGCTTGGAGATGTGAGCCCGCAAGGGTATATTGTGAGGTCACTGCGCGGGTGGCGCGCAGGGGAAGGGAGCACGGAAGCGGCGCACGGAAAGCAGAAGTCGGAGGAGCGGACAGTTGGCAAGGGAGGCTTGGCAAAGGACGCACACCTGCGGGGAGCTACGGGCGGAGCACGTCGGCCAGACGGTGACCCTATGCGGATGGGTTCACCGGTTGCGGGATCACGGGGGTCTTATCTTTGTCGACTTGCGGGACCGCTACGGGATCACCCAAGTCCGGTTTGACCCTGAGGTCAGTGGGCCGGCACGGGACGCGGCGCGCGGGCTGAAGAGCGAGTACGTGGTCAGCGTAACCGGCACGGTCGAGAGGCGCCCCGCGGGGATGGTCAACCCAAAGCTGGCCACGGGTGAGGTAGAGGTGGCGGCAAGGGAAGTGCGCGTCCTGAACGAGGCCAAGACGCCCCCCTTTGTGATCGCGGACCACACGGAGGCATCCGAGGAGCTCCGCCTGAAGTACCGGTACCTCGACCTGCGCCGGCCGGAAATGCAGGAGAACCTGCTGCTGCGGCATCGGCTCTACCAGGTCGTCCGCGCGTTCCTCAACCAGCACGGATTCGTGGAAATCGAGACGCCTTTTCTGATGCGGAGCACGCCGGAAGGAGCCCGCGACTTTCTCGTCCCCAGTCGCATCCATCGTGGGAAGTTCTACGCTCTCCCTCAGTCCCCCCAGACCTACAAGCAAATCCTCATGGTCGCGGGATTTGACCGCTACTACCAGATTGTTCGCTGCTTCCGGGACGAGGACCTCCGTGCCGACCGGCAACCGGAGTTTACCCAGATCGACCTGGAGATGTCCTTTGTAACCCGCGAGGACGTGATGGAGCTGGTGGAGGGGCTGATGGTGCACATCTTCCGCGAGATCCTCGGACAGGATCTCGCCGCCCCGTTCCCGAGGCTTACGTACGAACAGGCGATGCGCCGCTACGGGACGGACAAGCCCGACCTGCGCTATGGTCTCGAACTATTCGACATCACGGAAGTCGCGGCGCAGTCGGAGTTTCGTGTGTTCCGCAGCGTGGCCGAGAATCACGGCGCTGTGATCGGGCTTTGCCTGCCGGGGGGCGCTGCCTACTCGCGAAAGGATGTGGACGAGCTCACCCAGTACGTCACCTCCTGCGGTGGCCGTGGGCTGGTGACGTTGAAGGTTGAAGGGGGGAAGCTGGAAGGGGGAGCTGCGAAATTCCTCTCGGAAGGGGAACAGGCGGCGATTCTGGAGCAAAGCGGGGCTAGGTCGGGCGATCTCCTGTTGTTCGTCGCCGATGCGCGTGAGACTGCATTGCAACTGGCGGGGAACCTCCGGCAGCACTTGGCGGAACGGGAGAACCTGATCGACGGCCGCAAACACGCCTTGGTCTGGATCGTGGACTTCCCCCTCCTGGAGTGGTCGGAGGAGGAGGGGCGCTACGTGGCCCGCCACCATCCGTTCACGAGCCCGATGGACGAAGATCTTCCTCTCATGGACAGCGCCCCCGAAAAGGTTCGGGCCAAGGCCTACGATCTCGTAATGGACGGAAACGAGATCGCAGGCGGATCGATCCGGATCCACCGTCGGGAGCTCCAGCGCAAGATGTTCCGCCTGCTGCAGATCAGCGACCAGGAGGCGGAGAACAAGTTCGGCTTCCTCCTGGAGGCTCTGGAATACGGGGCACCCCCCCATGGAGGGATTGCTTTCGGTTTCGACCGCCTGGCGATGTTGTTGGCCGGGCGATCTTCCATCCGGGATGTGATCGCTTTCCCGAAGACCAACCGCGCTGTCTCCCTGATGGACGGAGCCCCCTCGGAAGTAGACCCACGGCAGTTGGCCGAACTCGGGATCGTAGTGATCCCCGCAACGAAGGAAGGTAACTGATCGGTAATCTTTCCCTTGACAATGTGGGATGGAATTTTTAAGATACAGCCCGACGAGAGGAGTAGGCGTGCATCGGAAGGCATCCAGGGGCAGAAAGGAGGTGTGGTGCGCATGGCGAAGGCGACCAAAGCAGTAGCGGCGCTGGGAATGTTGGTCCTGGTTGCAATGAGCCTCACGTGGATCGGGTGCGCCAAACATCCCAGCAAGGAACAACTACAGCGTCTGGAAGAGACGAAGCAAGCAGCATTGGCGGCGGAGCAGCAGTTGGCCCAGTGCCAGCAGCAGAAGGCCGACCTCGAGAAGCAGCTGAAGGCGAAGCAGGACGAACTGGCGAAGGTACAGGCTGAGAAATCGGCTGTACAGAGCCGCCTGCAGTGACACGGATGCCGGGATGGGTCGACCTTACGCGCAAACGAAAGGGAGGAAGCCCCATGAGAGTAGGTAAACTCGCGATGGCGGTTCTCGCTCTGGGTGTGCTCTTCTCCATGCTCCTCACCGCCAATCCGATCGTCGCCCAAGAGAAGAAGATGAGCATGGAGGAGTACAACGCTCAGCTGCGCCAGTACCAGGAGCGGGAAGCGAAAGCCAAAGCCGATCTCCAGAAATGCCAGACGGATGTTGAGCAGCTGAAGGCTCAGATTGCCTCCCTGGACGAGCAGATCAAGACGGTCTGGAAAGAGATCTACGATCTCCTTGGGGTGACGGAAGCCGACGTACAAGCCTTCCGCCAGCAGTTGGCGGAGTTGGAGAGGCAGGTAGATGACCTGGCCGCCCTCTCGCCGGAAGAGCTGTTTAAGCGGCGCAAAGAGCTCGATGCAGCGGAGGCTAAGCTGAACGAGCTGAAGAAGAACAAGATCGCTTTGCTTTCGGAAATGCAGGACCGTATCGCCCGCATCGAGGGAAAGATCGCCCAGCTCCGCGCCAAGATGCCCAAGGCCCGCTATGACGAATACACTGTGGTGCGCGGTGACTACCTCTGGAAGATCGCGGGCAAGCCCCAAATCTACGGTGATCCGTACCAGTGGATGCGCATCTACACCTATAACCGCGACCAGATCAAGGACCCGAATCTCATCTACCCGAATCAGGTTCTGAAAATCCACCGCGAGTGTGGTCCGGGAGAGTATCTGGTCGCCAAGGGCGATTACCTCCAGAAAATCGCCGCAAACCCGGCGGTTTACAATGATCCGACGAAGTGGACCCGTATCTACGAAGCCAATAAAGACATTATTGGCAACGATCCCAATCTGATCTATCCTTACTCAGTGTTCGTGATTCCTAGGGAATAACGGGGAGTGCGGATTTTTCGCGCGCGCAAAGCTCGGCCTCGGACAAGATATCTGGTCGAAACGCAGGGCAGGGGGTCCCTGCGAGCGCGAGGTTACGGTAGGCGAGTGTAGATAGCGCTGAGTAGGGAAGGCAGCTCTCGGCCCTCCCGAGGAGGAGGGGCCGAGGGCTTTTCTTTTGTGGGGATGCTGCACCCTGGCCCGTGAACGAATGGGAGGGGCCATCGTTGAATTGCTTGAGAAGAGAAGCGCTCTCCCTTGCGCTCGGGTAGACGTGAGGACCACCCGCAGGAGGTGAGGCGAGAGATTGCAGGCCAAGGGAATGAGTGAGCGAAGGATCTCCATCCGTGGGATCGATCATTTGGGGCTTCTCGGCCTCCACGATGCGAATCTCCGAAGGCTTCAGGAGGCGTTTGATGCCACAATCGTGGTACGAGGCGGGGAGATCGTCCTGCGTGGGGACGAGCAGGAGCTGGACGCCCTGGAACGCATCTTCAACGAGCTCATCTTCATCCTGAACCGCACCGACCGTGTCACAGAGGGAGACGTCGACACGGTGACCCAGCTCGTTCTGGCCGAAAGCCGGTCCGCCTTGGAACGGCGCCCGGAGGGGGCCGAGCGGTCGGAGACTGCCGTGGGCCGGCGCTCGGTGATCCTCTACAGCAAGAGCGGGGCGATCCGGCCCAAGTCCGCTGGCCAGCAGCGCTATTACGAGGCCACGCTGGAGAACGACATCGTCTTCGTGATCGGGCCGGCTGGGACGGGCAAGACCTATTTGGCCGTAGCAATCGCCGTGGCAGCCTTGCGCGAGCGCCAGGTGGAACGAATCATCCTCACTCGGCCCGCCGTGGAAGCGGGAGAAAGCCTGGGGTACCTACCAGGGGATCTGCGCGAGAAGATCGAGCCGTATCTTCGGCCCCTTTACGACGCTCTCCACGACATGATCCCGGCAGAGAAGCTCCGCAAGCTGATGGAGACCAACACAATCGAAATCGCACCTCTGGCCTATATGCGAGGGCGCACCCTGAACAACGCCTACGTCATCTTGGACGAAGCGCAGAACACCTCCGCCCTTCAGATGAAAATGTTCCTCACTCGGCTCGGAGTGAACAGCAAAGCGATCATCACCGGAGACATTACTCAGGTCGACCTGCCGAGCCATGCGCAATCGGGGCTTGTTCAGATTCAGGACGTCCTCAAGGGCATCGAGGGCATCGCTTTTGTGTATCTGGATGATACCGATGTCGTGCGTCATCGCTTGGTACGAGAGATCATTCGGGCGTACGACGCCTACGATGCAGCACGGGCGGCGGCTGGGGAGAAGACGCCGGACGAGGTGCGACGCGCCCGGATGGAAGGCAGGGGGGAAGCCTCCTCGTCCGCTTCGTAGAACGGCTGAAGTGAGGGATGGGAGGAATGCCAGAATTCTTTCGAGGGCGGCGTCGTCCGCGGTCGTCGGAAAAACCATCGAGGCGCGAGGGTAACGGCTCGCCGCGGGCGGGCCTCGTGCCGCAGGTCTTGATCTTCGCCGCTTTTGTGGTAGGGACCGCCCTGCTTTTCCCCCGCGGCAAGACCTATCAGTTCGCCAACCTCCGTGTCGGTGATGTGTACGTGGGCGAAGAGATCATCGCCCCCTTCACCTTCCCCGTGAGCAAGACGGAGGAGGAATATCGGCAGGACGTCGAGCGTGCGCGGCAAGCAGTCCCCGCTGTCTTCGCTAAGCAGGACTCGATCCGAGACCTTGAGCTTTCCCGGTTCAGCCGTCTTCTGCGAAGGCTGATCCTATCCGCAAAGGTATCTTCGGCGGCCGAAGCCCAGTCGGCAGACCTCGCTCCCATCCTGAGAGACTACGGAATCCTCCTACCGGAGGAGAGCCTGGAGTCGTTGCCTGTGCTGTTACGGCAGGTGGCGAACTCCTCTGCCCTGGTCGACATCCTCAGCGATCTCTACGACACAGGGATCCTGAATTTGTCTAAGAGTCAGCTGTCGACGGGATCCGGAAGGTTGCTCATTCTCGACGACGGTCGCGAGGTCGTAGACGAGGTCCGTTTCTACTACGATCTGGAAGAGGCCAAAGCTTCCCTCCTGGAGCGCCTCCGGCAGACGCACGAGAGCGACGATTTGGTGAAGGTCGCCTACCAGCTGTCCCTACCTTTTCTTCGCCCGAATCTGATCTACCAGGAGGCGGAGACGCAGCGGCGTGTGGAAGAGGCCGTGCGCAGTGTTCCTCGCGTTAAGGGGATGGTCCTGGAGCGGGAGCGGATTATCGACAGTCACGAGCGGGTGACGCCGGAGCATCTCCAAAAGTTGCGCAGCATGGCCGAGGCTCTGGCCGAGCGGCAAGCGGGGGCGGGGAGACTGCGGGCGCTTGTGCCAAGCTTCGGGAACATTCTGTACGTCGCCGCGGCCATGGGCTTGCTCTTGGCCTACTTGGCGCTGGCGCAACGCCACGTGCTTCTCGCCCGTGACAAGAGCTTGCTTGTGGTCATCATCCTGCTGTTTCCGGTGGGGGTGAGTTACTTCCTGATCAGCGCTCGGTTGCCGGCCTATCTGGTCCCGGCGGCGGTGTCGTCCATGTTGCTCACCATCTTCTTCGGGTCCCAGACCGGCTTTGTGGGCACGGTCACGCTGTCCCTTATCCTAGGCGGCATGTGGGGTAGCGACTTTTCTCTGGCGGCGCTCCTTCTCTTTACCGGTTCAGTGGCGGTGGCGGCCGTAAGCCGCGTGCGTACTCGGAGCTGGGTGCTCAACTCCGTTGCCCGCTTGGTGGCCGCGTATGTAGTGGCTGTGGCGGCTCTGGAGTTGACGCATTTCGTGTCCTCCCACAAGCTCTTGGTAAGCTGGGCGCAGGGGATCGCGGCTGGATTTCTGGCGCCTGTCCTGACCTATGGCCTGGTGGTCGTCCTCGAGTACGCCTTCGATGTGACGACGGACATGACACTGCTTGAGCTTTCGGATCTGAACCATCCGCTCCTGCGCGAGCTCGCGTTTCGTGCGCCGGGTACCTATCACCACAGCCTGATGGTGGGCAACTTGGCGGAGGCCGCCGCGGAGGCCATCGGAGCCAACTCCCTCCTGGCGCGCGTCGGTGCCTACTACCACGACATCGGGAAGCTGGACATGCCCGAGTACTTCATTGAGAATCAGGGCACTGGCAAGAACCCGCACGACAAGCTTTCGCCTACGATGAGCGCCCTAATCCTGGCCAATCACATCCGGCAGGGGATCGAGAAGGCGCGCGAGGCGGGTCTCCCGAAGGAGGTGATCGCGTTCATTCCGGAGCACCAAGGGACCCAGCTCATGAGCTACTTCTACGAAAGGGCCCGCCGGAGCGGCGAAGGGCGGGTGGACGAGCAGAAATTCCGCTACCCCGGACCGAAGCCCCAAACGAAGGAGACGGCCATTGTGATGCTGGCGGATGCTGTCGAAGCGGCCGTGCGGAGTCTGAAGCAGCCAACGCTGTCGCGCGTCCGCCAGACGGTGAATTCCATCATCCAGCGCCGGTTCAACGAGGGGGAGTTGGACGAAAGCCCCCTGACCCTACGCGATCTGAACAAGATCGCCGATGCCTTTGTGCAGATCCTAACCGGCCTGTTCCACCCCAGAATCGAGTACCCGCAGGTCCTGGAGCAGCGAGCTCCGGCAACCGGAGAGCCCGTGGGAACGCGGGACGCAGCCCAGGCACCCGCTCGGCAGGAGGAATCGATCCTTGAAGGTCCAGGTATTCAACACCAGTCGGCGCCACATTCCACGCGGCCGCGTTCTGCGCGTCGTACGTGAGATCATGCAGCAGTATGCGGGTGCCCGGCAGGTGGAGGTCCGCGTCATCTTCACGGAGGAAGGCGAGATCCGAGCCCTGAACCAGCGCTTCCTGGGGCGGGACGAGCCTACAGACGTCCTGGCCTTTGATCTGGGCGAGAAAGACCTGGAGGGCGAAATCTACATCAGCGTCCCGACCGCAGCGATCCAGGCTCGAGAGTACGGCACCGGTTTTTGGGAGGAGCTGAGCCGCCTCGCCGCGCACGGAGCACTCCATCTGGTAGGGTTCGACGACGCGGCTGAGGAGGACCGACAGCAGATGCGGCAGCTGGAAGACCATTTTCTGGCGCGGTCGCAAATGCCGGCCAACAAGACAGGCAAGGAGGGCTGATCCCCTTTGGAGGTGGAGTACTGGAGTAAGCTGGCTCTATTTGTCTGTCTGGTGGGGTTGTCGGCCTTTTTCTCGGGGAGCGAGACGGCACTGTTTTCCCTGTCGGAGCTGCAGAAGCGCCGTCTCGAGGAGAAGGGGACGGCGGGCGCGCGGCGCGTTCTGGAGCTTCTCAGGAAGCCCCGCCTGCTTCTGACGACCATTCTTGTCTGCAACACGCTGGTCAACGTCTCGGCGGCGACGATCGCAGCCCTGCTGAGCGCACAGCTTGCCGCCGTGTACGGGCTGAGCCGGTTCTGGACGGTGGCGGCCCAAGTCGGAGCCGTTACCCTGATCCTCCTTGTGTTCTCGGAAGTGACCCCGAAGATCCTGGCCGCGCACCGCAACGAGCGATTCGCCTTGATCGCCGCTGCGGGATTGCGGCCCATCGTCTGGGCCCTTCGTCCCATCACCAGGCCCATCGAGGCCCTTCCTCGCTGGTTCGAACGGGTGCTCGGCGTGAGCGAAGGGGAGGTCTCCCTGACCAGTGCGGAGCTTCGGGCCCTTGTGGACGTTGGGGAGGAAGAGGGGGCCCTGGAGGAGGACGAGAAGGAGATGATCCACTCCATCTTCGAGTTCGGCAAGACCCATGTGCGGGAGATCATGGTCCCCCGCATCGATATGGTGTGTGTCGAACGCTCGGCCTCCGTCCTGGAACTGGTGGAGCTCATCAAGTCCTGCGGACACACCCGCATCCCCGTGTACGAAGGAACCGTGGACAACATCATCGGTGTGATCCACGCCAAGGACCTCCTTCCGTACCTGGGAAAGGATGAGGTGCAGGTGGACCTGGCCCAGTTGGCCCGCCCGCCGATGTTCGTTCCGGAAAGCAAACTCATCGACGAACTCCTCCGGGAGTTCCAGCGGGAAAGAAGCCATATGGCCATCGTGGTGGACGAGTACGGCGGCACGGCAGGATTGGTCACATTGGAAGACGTCATCGAGGAAATCGTCGGGGAGATCCAGGACGAGTACGACCGCGAGGTGCCCCTTTACCAACGCCTCGAGGACGGGAGCTTCCTCATGGCGGCGAAAATGGATCTGGACGAAGTGAATGAGGTCCTGGGGACCCAGCTCCCAACGGATGAGGACTACGAGAGCCTCGGCGGCCTCATCCTACACCTCACGGGAGAAGTGCCGGAGGAGGGGGATCAAGTCCTCTACGGAGGACTCGAGTTCACCGTGGAGAAGGTGCAGAAGAATCGCATTGTCACGGTACGAGTTCGGCGAAGGGAGGCGGGGGAGTCGTCGGGGCCGGAATCCTGATGGGGGCCCTGGTCCTCGAGGGGGACCGTCTGTAAATCGAATGTCACAGGTTGTGCTTGACTGGGCGGGGGGGATTTGCTAAAATAGCGCGACCTCGCATCGAGGGCAGGGGATACGGCGATCGCGGACGAGGGGCGCAACCCACGGCCGAAAAGCAAGCAGCGGATCTCTATGGCCTCAGGATCTGAGACAGCGTAGGGGTAAGTTCGGGCAAGGCAAAGGAGGAGTCCGATGGCAAAACTCTACTTTGACTTCCGTGACATCTTCCGTTCTCCTCGCATCGCTCTGAGCCTCCAGCGTATCTGGATCCAGTTTCTGGGACTGGCTGCGGGCTACGTTGCGTACCTGCTGTTCACCTACCTCGCCTTCCTGAGCGCCGGCAAGGGCCTCACGGACATGTGGGAGAAATGGGGACTCTTTCCGTGCCTCTGGGCGGAAACGGGGTCGACGCCCTGGTACAGCTGGATCGTCTACGCGATCGGCCTGATCGCCCTCTTGGTTGCCTGGTGGGTATCAGCGACGGCGGTTTCCCGAGCTGCCTATAAGCTTCTCAAGGGAGACAATTTCTACACCTGGAAGGAAGCCTACCAGTTCGCGTTCAAGAAACTCTCGTCGGTCGTAATGGCGCCTGTTGGGATTGCCCTCATAGCTTTTGCCTTCGTTGTGGGCGCTTGGTTCGTTGGGCTTCTTGGTCGTATCCCCTACGTGGGGGAGCTCGGCCTCAGTCTGTTCACGTTCGTCTGGGTAGCGGCTGCCCTTTTCCTGGTCTTTTTGGTTGTGGTGACGTTGGTCGCTGCGGTGATCGCTCCGTCCGTGCTGGCCACTACCGACGAGGACGCGTTCGAGACCATCTTCCAGTCCTTCTCCGTGACCTGGAGCCAGCCGTGGCGGTTCGTTGTCTATCAGGCTCTTTCCGTGGCCCTGTCCCTTCTCTCCTTCGGAGTCTTAGCCTGGTTCGTCAAGAGGGCGGTGGTGGCTATGAACGCCCTCTTTGCCTTCGGGATGGGGCCCAAGTACGTGAATCTGGCCTCTCACGGCCAGTACCTGGTGCAGAAATGGGTCTTCCTATCCCAGGACTGGGTCGAGGCCATTTTCCGCAAGTTTGCGCCCCACATCTACTTTGCGCGTGAATTCTACGCCCTCGAGCTGCCGGCGGTGCTGAATGTCTCGGCCTATCTTTTCGCCATCTCGCTGGTCATCGCAGGGGCCTGGGTGGTCTCCTACGGGCTCTCCACCTTTAACGTCGGAAACACGCTGATCTACATCGTCCTGAGGAAGAAGAAGGACGACGAGAACCTCCTCGAGAGGAAGGAGCGGGAAGAGGAGGTGGCCGAGGCCGAGAAGAAGGTCAAGGAGGAGACCAAGCCGGAGCCGGAGAAGGCGACCGCTGAGCAGCCCGCCACCGCTTCAGAACCGACGGAAGGCGCCACGTCGGAAGGGGGTGAAGAGAAGAAGGAAAGCTGACCGAAGGCGCCGCGCAACCTGAATATCCGAGGCCGGCCAGAGCCGGCCTTTTCTTTTTGCACCGGTTAGTCAGGACTCTGGAGGCAAGGATGACGCCCTTCCAGTGGCCGAGAGAGCGACTGAAGCCCTCCCCCCAAGCGACCCCCGTTTGCAGGTGGGCTACCCCGTACCAGCGAAGAGTCCCGTCCCTCCGACCGGGGGGCCCGGGGGCTATTCCTCCAGGATCTCCTTTTCCTTGGCCTTGATGATCTCGTCGATTTTCTCGATGTACTCGTCGGTGAGATCCTGGACTTCCTTCATCGCGCGATGCGCGTCGTCTTCGGAGATTTCCCCATCCTTTTCAGCTTTCTTCAGCTGCTCATTGGCGTCGCGGCGGATGTTGCGGACCGCGATTCTACCTTCTTCCCCCAGCTTGTGGACGATCCGCACCAGGTCGCGCCGCCTTTCTTCGGTGAGCGGTGGGATGGGGAGACGGATGATGTTGCCGTCGTTAATGGGGTTCAGTCCCAGATCGGACTTGAGGATCGCCTTCTCGATCTCCGGGAGGATCTTGCGATCCCATGGCTGGATGGTGATCAGACGCGGCTCGGGCACGCTTATGCTCGCCACCTGCTTGAGGGGCAAGCTGCTCCCGTAGTAGTCGACGCGGATGGTGTCGAGGATTGCGGGGGAGGCCTTGCCCGTCCGGATCTTGCTCAGCTCGGCCTGCGTCGCTTCCACCGCCTTCTTCATGCGGTTTTCCGCGTCCTGGAAGATCTCGTCAATGATCATGGCTCCCACCGTCCACTCTGGTACCCACGTTCTCGCCGAGAAGCACCCTGCGAAGGTTGCCGGGAACTTTGAGATTGAACACGATGATCGGCAGGTTGTTTTCCATGCACAAGGTGACCGCGGTAGTGTCCATGACCTTGAGACGGCGCTTGACGACCTCCATGTAAGTCAGGTGTTCGTAGCGCTTGGCGTCAGGGTTTTGGAGGGGATCGGAGTCGTAGACCCCGTCGACCTTGGTGCCCTTGAGAATCGCCTCGGAGTCGATCTCGACGGCGCGGAGAGCCGCGGCGGTATCGGTGGTGAAGAAGGGGTTACCTGTACCGCTGGCAAAGATGACCACCCTTCCCTTCTCCAGGTGGCGTACTGCGCGGCGTCGGATAAAGGGTTCGGCCAGTTCCTCGATCTTGATGGCGGAAAGGACGCGGGTGGGGACATCGAAGCGTTCGAGTTGGTCCTGGAGGGCGAGGGCGTTGATCACGGTGGCCAGCATGCCCATGTAGTCGGCGGTGACGCGATCCATGCCGCGGGCACTTGCGGAAAGGCCGCGGAACAAGTTGCCCCCGCCGATGACGATGGCGATCTCCACCCCCAGTTCCCGGACGTCCTTGATCTCCTGGGCGATGCGCGCTACTACATCAGGGTCGATGCTGAGACCCCGGTCCCCCATTAGGGCTTCGCCGCTCAGTTTGAGCAGCACGCGACGGTAGATCGGTAGTCCCATGTCGCCGCTCGCTCTATTCGTCGGCCGGCTTTCCCCTCTCCCTAACAGACGAGCGCCGAATCGAAGAGCTCGATTCGGCGCCCGGAGTGGTTCATTCGCCCAGCTTGAAGCGGGCAAACCTCCGCACGACGATGTTCTCGCCCAGTTTCGCGATCGTCTCATCGATCAGCTGCTTGACCGTGATGTTGGGATCGCGAATGTAGGGCTGCTCGAGGAGGACGTTTTCCTGGTAAAACTTGTCCAGCCGCCCCTGGGCGATCCGATCGATGATGTGCTCGGGTTTGCCTTCGCTGCGGGCTTGCTCGCGGTAGATTTCGAGCTCCTTGGCCACCAGGTTCGGGTCCACGTCTTCCCGCCGGACCGCGATGGGATTGGAGGCCGCGATCTGCATGGCCAGGTTGCGCACGAGGGTGCGGAACTCCTCCGTACGCGCTACGAAGTCCGTCTCGCAATTGACTTCTACGAGCACCCCCAGACGGCTTCCGGGATGGATGTAGGCCTCGATGAGGCCCTCTTTGGCCTCGCGGGTGCTCTTTTTCTGCGCGGTTGCCACGCCCTTTTTCCGCAAGATTTCGACGGCCTTGTCGAGATCACCGTTCGCCTCGGCCAATGCCCGCTTGCAGTCCATGATTCCCGCGCCGGTCTTCTCGCGCAGGGTCCTGACGTCTTCCGCCGTTACTGTTGCGCCCATGCCGGAGATGCCTCCTTTCCGTGAACCGCGTGCAGAGAAACCCGTACGAGCGGTCGAGTTCGCTTGCTGGCGCTACTCTTTCTCGGGATAGTACACCTCTTCGTCTTCGATCTCCTCCACGGCGTACTTGCGCCGCTCTTCCTCCTCTTCCTCGACGGCCACTTCGGGTACGGCGACCCGCCCCTCGAGGCCCTCAATCACGGCGTCGGCGATGGCGTGCGTGATGATGTTGATGGACTTGAACGCGTCGTCGTTGCCCGGGATGGGGAAATCGACCAGGTCGGGATCCGCGTTGGTGTCGACGAGGGCAAACACCGGGATCCCAAGACGCCGCGCCTCATTGACCGCAATCAGCTCCTTCTTGACGTCCACCACGTAGAGGGCGCCCGGAAGCCGGTTCATCTCCCGGATCCCGCCGAGAACCTCCTCCAGCTTGGCCTTCTCGCGCTCCAGGCGCAGAATCTCCTTCTTCGTGAGCTTATCGTAGGTTCCGTCGGTGGCCATCTTCTCGAGGTTCTTCAGCCTCTTGATGCTCTTGCGAATGGTAACAAAGTTGGTGAGCGTACCCCCGAGCCAGCGCTCCACCACGTAGAATTGCCCACAGCGTTCCGCTTCGTTCTGGATGATCTCCTTGGCTTGCTTCTTCGTGCCGACAAAGAGGACCTGCTCGCCCTCGCGGACGATGCGCGTCATCTCCTGGCAGGCCTTCTGCAAGAGGACCAGGGTCTTCTTCAGGTCAATGATGTGGATGCCATTGCGCTCCATGAAGATGTACTTTTTCATCTTGGGGTTCCAGCGCCGGGTAAGATGCCCGAAGTGAACCCCCGCCGCGAGCAGATCCTGCAACGTTACCTCGGCCATTCGTCCTCCTCCTGGGATTGGGTTCTTTCCGCCATCCTCGTGTGGACCCGGCCACCCATCGGGCACCCACCGGGGAAGCGAGGATGTGTGTTTTGGTTCGTCTGGCTACAAAAAGGCCTCCGCCCGCAGCTGTGGACGGAGGTCGACGACCCTTCTTTACCGCTTGCTGAACTGGAAGCGCTTGCGCGCCTTCGCCTGCCCGTACTTCTTCCGCTCCACCATCCGCGGATCGCGCGTCAGGAAGCCTCCCTTCCGCAGGATCGGACGCAGGGTCTCATCGTACAGGGTGAGAGCGCGAGCGATCCCCAGGCGCATGGCTCCCGCCTGCCCGCTGAGACCACCCCCCTTGACGGTAGCGTAGATGTCGAACTTGCCCAGGGTGTGGGTCACCTCAAGGGGCTCCTCGATGATCATCTTCAAGGTCTCCCGCTTGAAGTACTCCTCGAGGGGCCTGCCGTTGACGATCATCTTCCCGTCACCGGGCACCATCCGTACCCGCGCCACGGCCTCCTTGCGCCGACCCGTTGCCTCGAATGTGACCGTCTTTGTCGTCATCGCCTACCTTTTTCCTGATCGAACCTTATTCGATTTCCAGCGGCTTAGGCTTCTGCGCCTGGTGGGGATGATTGGGCCCCGCGTAGATGCGCACCTTCTTCAGCAACTTGCGACCCAGCCGATTGTGTGGCAGCATTCCTTGAATGGCGTGAAGCAGAACCTTCTCCGGTTGCTCCTGGATGAGCCGGGCAAAGGTGATCTTCTTCAGGCCACCCGGGTAACCGGAGTATCGCAGATAGTACTTCTGCTGCGCCTTCTTGCCTGTGAGACGAATCTTGTCGGCATTAACAATCACCACATGGTCGCCAAAATCCAGGTGCGGGGTGAATTCCGGACGATGCTTGCCCCGCAGAATGGTCGCCACGCGGCTGGCCAGCCTGCCGAGTACCTTGCCCTCCGCGTCGATGAGGTACCACTGGCCCTCGGTCCGGCTGAGTTTGGGAACCGTCGTCCTTTGCTCTCGTGCCAACGCTAACCTCCTGCCCAGTCTGATTGGAAGCCGCCAAATTTAATGAAATAAGCCCCCAGAAGCAAGCAGTTTGCTCGCCGCCGACGCGCCGAAACCGCACCCGCTTACGTACCGAGCTTCTTTCGCTCCAGCAGGCCGATGATCCGGTACACCAGCTTCGCGGCCAGGAACTGGGTGGTGACCGAGTCGGGGAGAGGGCGAAGCTCCACCACGTCCAGCCCCACAACCCGGCGCTGGCGGACCAGCGCTTCGACGATCGTCAGCACGTCGTGCCAACTGAACCCGCCGGGCTCGGGGGTCCCCACACCGGGGGCCTGGGACGGGTCCAGGCAGTCAAGGTCGATCGTCAGGTAGACGGGACGCGCGGCGTCGATTTTCCCCAGGATGCTCGCTGCCGGGACCTCGCCGCGCAGAACCTCCCTCGCCAGGAAGAGCTCCACCCCCTCCTGGCGGGCCCAGAGGATCTCCTCCTCGCTTGCGCTTCGGATTCCGATGCCCACGTGCGGCGCCAGGTCGTGCACCCTCCGCATCACGCAGGCGTGGTTCCAAGGGGATCCCGCGTACTGGTCCCGCAAATCGGCGTGGGCGTCCAGTTGCACCACCTGCAGATCGGGATAGACGGCGCGATGGGCCTGGATCAGGGGGTAGCTCACCGTATGTTCGCCCCCAATGGCGACCACACATTTTCCCCGCCGGAGGAGCTCAGCTGCTGCATCGTGGATGCGGCGCAGGCAGCGTTCGATGTCCTCGCTGTCCTCGAAGTGCAGCGGAGGGGCCCCGTAAATCCCGGCCCGGTAGGGGGAAAGCCCCAGCTCCACATCGTAAAGCTCCACCTGCTGGCTCGCTTCAAGGAAGGCCGCCGGACCCTCCCTTGTCCCCTTCCCGAAGGTAGTGGTCCGCTCGTAGGGCAACGGGAGCAAGGCGTAGCGAGCCGACTCCAGATCCCTGCATTGCGGTTCGAGGTCGTAGGCGTTCCATTCGGAGATGCGTGGGAAAGAGGTAGACACGCTCACCCCCTACGTGACTGGCGTCGTCGTTGCTTGAGGCTCATTCCGGAACGTCCAAGGGCTCGAAGGAGAGTTCTGGAATCTTTCGGCTGCGGATCAGCTCCTGCTGCTCGGAGAGGGCGGTGGCCAGAAGCGGCAGGGCAATCGTGGCGTCCACGTGCACCGCGATCTTTGGAGCGGTACGGTGGATCTTGCCCCACGAGTGCGACTCGCTGAAGGTGCAACCCGAAAGGCCGCCCCACTGGGGCACATCGGTGGTGATCTGCACGGCGTAGTGGTGCCCTTCCGCGGGCCATCCGAGGATCTGGGCGGTGACCTCCGCCTGCTGAATGAAGTTCTTGGGCGTGCCTCCCCCCACGAAGATGATCCCCGTCTTCTTAGCACGCGAGACCAGCACAGCCAGTTCGCGCACGTCGGCAATCACGTCGAAGTACACCTGGGAACTCCGGGGATCCATGCTTGAGAGGGCGATTCCGTAGGAGGAGTCACCGATGGCCGGGCAATAGATGGGAACCCCAGCCTGGTAGGCAGTGGTGAGAATCCCGGGCTCCTTGGCGACCTGGTGGAGACGGGCTCCAAGCAGGTGGAAGAATTCGCGCGTCGTCAGAGGTCGCTGCGGCAGCCCGCGGGCAAAGTCCCGGATGTACGCGTCGGCCTGCTGAAATTCCAGGTCGTCGGCGAAGGTGTCGTAGATTCGGTCGATCTTCAGGTCGCGCAGAAGCGTGTCGTCTGCATCTGGGTGGCCAAGGTAGTGGTAGAACCCCAGAGACTCGTGGAGATCGTGGAACAGATTGGCGCCGGTAGAGACCAGGCAGTCGATCAGCCGGTTCTCGATCAGGTAGACGAGGACCTTGCGCATCCCGGCCGGCACCATGGCCCCTGCCAGTCCGAAGAGAATGAGCACCTCGTCCTGGAGCATTTCCTTCCAGACCCGGAAAGCGTGGGCCAGTTGTCTTCCCTGGAACGAGATCCCCGCCATCCGCTCAAGGATGTCGCTCACCGGTGCACCCGGCTTCACCTCGAAGGGCTTGGTCGGGGCCTGCAGGATGTCGCGCTTCGTCGGGGATCGATGCTCGGGCATCTTAACCCTCTCTCCTCGCTCAGGATCGGGGCAAGTGGACCGGAATTCCGGTGCGGGCAGCTGCCCCCTACGGGAGAAGCACCACCGCTGCCACTACCGTGGTCCACAGGCCGTCCTTGTCGCCCACCGCAGTTTGGGTGATGTTCTTGGTCTTGACGATTTTCCCGCTGATCCGCCAGATCTCCCGCTTCTCGTCCCACGAAGCATTGGGATCGAACTCCACGCCCAGGACCGTGGCCAGCATGCTTGCGGCCAGATCCTCCGCGTAGTCGCCGGCTACCTTTTCGCGCTGGCCGAATCCGTGGTGCTCCGACAGGTAACCGTAGAGGTTGGGGTCACTGGGTATGGCAATTCCGACCGAGGCGGCAATGAGTCGATGCGGCTCATTGGTGGAGTTTTCACTCATCACCACGAAGGTCACCTGCCCGGGGTGCACGAGGGAGAGCCCTTGGCTCTTGCTGATGAGCCGGCAGTGGGGCGGAAAGATGCTCGAAACCCGCACCAGATTCAGATGGGCAATGCCCGCCTTGCGCAGGGCCATCTCAAAACTGGTCAGCTTCTCTTTGTGCTTGCCAACCCCCCGGGTCATAAAGGCCTTCTTGGGTACGTACTGAAGGCCGATGTCCAATGTACGCCGATCACTCACCTCTGCTGCCTCCACCATAGGCCGTTGTTAAACACCGCCCGGACTTTTCCGGGCAACTGCCAATCACGGAACGGCGTGTTCCTGCCCTTACTGTAGAAGCGGTTGGGATCCACCTGCCAGCTTTCGCCCAGGGCAAAGACCGTAAGATTGGCCATGGCCCCCTCGCGGATCTCCAGCGTTTCCGCCTTGCGGATGATCCGTGCCGGTCCGTAGGTCATCTTTTCGATCACTTCCTCGATCGGGAACCCGCGTTCCTGAACGAGGACCCGCAGGACGACGCCCAGAGTTGTCTCCAGGCCGATTACACCGAAGGGCGCGAACTCCAGTTCCAGCTCGTCCTTCTCGTGGACGCAGTGCGGAGCATGGTCGGAGGCGATGGCATCGATGGTCCCGTCCCGGAGTCCTTCGATCAGGGCCTCGACGTCCTCGGCTGTCCGCAGGGGCGGGTTCATCTTGAAGTTGGCATCGAAACGCCGCATCTCCTCGTCCGTAAGGGACAGGTGGTGCGGTGTGACCTCGGCCGTGACCGCAAGCCCCTTTTCTTTCGCCCTCCGGATGAGCTCCACGGAGCCTTTTGTGGACACGTGGGCAATATGGAGCCGCCCGCCCACGTAGCCGAGAACGCTGAGGTCCCGTTGCACGATGATCTCTTCTGCAATCCGCGGCATGCCCGGCAGGCCCAATTCGGTGGCCACGAAGCCCTCGTTCATGACCCCGCCCTCGTCCAGGTACGGATCTTCGCAGTGCTCAATAATAGGCACGTCGAACATGCTGCTGTACTCGAGGGCCCTACGGAGCACAGCGGTGTTCTTCACCGCCGAGCCGTCGTCCGAGAAGGCGACCGCACCTGCCTCGACCAGGTCGGCCATCTCGGAGATCTCCTCCCCTTGCCTCCCTTTGGTGATGGCGGCGATGGGGTAGACCGTGACGAGCTGGCTCTGCGCCCGCTCCCGGATGTACTCGACGACGCTGCGGCTGTCTACCGGGGGATCGGTGTTCGGCATAGAGCAGACAGCAGTGAATCCCCCCGCCATTGCGGCGCGGCAGCCGGTGGCGATGGTCTCCTTCTCCTCCTGCCCCGGCTCCCGAAGATGGACATGGAGGTCGAGCAGGCCAGGAGTAACGAAGCAACCCGAGGCATCGACCACCTCGCCCGGGAAACCCTCCTTTGCCGCCTTGCCCAGCTTGGCAATGCGCCCCTTTTCGATGATGACGTCCAGCTGCTCGGCCCTTTTTCGGACCGGATCGAGGACGGTGCCGCCCTTGATCAGGACGAGATCTGCCGGCTGCGGTTCTTTCACCGATTTCTCCCTCGCTGGATTCAATCTACGCTCGTTTCCCCGCTCAGGAGGTAGAGGACGGCCATGCGCACGGCCACCCCGTTGGTCACCTGGTCCAGGATCACGGAGAACTCAGAATCCGCCAGGTCGCTGTCCAGCTCGACCCCCCGGTTGATGGGGCCGGGATGCATGATGACAACGGGCTTCTTCGCCTTTTCCAGCCGTTCCCTTGTGATGCCCCAGCGCATGTGGTACTCGCGAATGGAGGGAAAATAGCCCCGCGCTTGCCGCTCCCGTTGAATACGGAGCACGTTGAGCACGTCGGCCCACGCGATGGCCTGGTCGACGTCGTAGAAAATGGGCACCCCCCAGCGCTCGGCCTCGACGGGAATGAGGGTGCGCGGTCCGCAAAGGGCGACCTCCGCCCCCATGGTCCGCAACCCGTAGAGGTTAGAGCGGGCTACGCGGCTATTCGCGATATCGCCCACGATGGCCACCCGCAGCCCCTCCAGGGTGCCGAACTTCTCCCGGATCGTCATCATGTCCAAGAGCGCCTGGGTGGGATGCTCGTGGCGTCCGTCGCCGGCGTTGATCACGTTGGCGCGCACGTGGCGGCTCAAGAAGTGAGGAGCGCCGGCGGCCGAGTGGCGAATCACGACGATATCCACCTTCATCGCCTCGATGTTGCGGGCGGTATCGCGGAGGGTCTCGCCCTTAAGGACCGAGGAAGAGGACGCCGTGAAATTCACCGTGTCGGCCGAAAGGCGCTTTTCCGCCAGCTCGAAGGAGATGCGCGTGCGGGTGGAAGGCTCGAAGAACAGGTTGACCACCGTCTTGCCGCGAAGGGTTGGCACCTTGGGGATGGGCCGTTGGAGGACCTCCTTGAACGTTTGAGCCGTGTCCAGGATGAGCTGGATGTCTTCCCGAGGCATCCCCTGCAGGCCAAGGAGGTGGCGGGTTGACAGGCTCATGATTCCTCCTCCGGCGCTTCCACGAGAAGAACACAGTCCTCTCCGTCGACCTCGCGGAGGTGGACGCGCACCTCCTCGCCGATCGAGGTTGGGATGTTCTTGCCTACAAAGTCGGCTCGGATGGGCAGCTCGCGATGTCCACGGTCCACAAGCACCGCCAGCTGGATGCGGGCGGGTCTGCCGAAGTCCATCAGGGCGTCTAACGCCGCGCGGGTGGTCCGCCCTGTGTACAGGACATCGTCCACCAAGATAACGTTCTTATCGTCGATGCTGAAGGGGATATCGGTGCGCTGGACTTTCGGCTGCTTCAGCCGGCGCCGAAAATCGTCCCGATACAGGGTGATGTCCAGGGTGCCGAGAGGGACCTCGATGCCCTCGATCTCACGGATCTTGTCGACAATCCGCTGGGCCAAGGGGGCACCGCGCGTGCGGATGCCCACCACGACCAGATCCTGCGTTCCCTTATTTCGCTCCAGGATCTCGTGCGCAAGGCGGGTGATCGTGCGCTCGAGCCCCTTCTCGTCGATTAAAAGGGCCTTCACCTTCAGTGACATGGGACCCTCGTGTAGATAGAGAAAAAGCCTTGCGCCGGGGCGCAAAGGCTTTCTTCACCCATGCGCCCCTTGCCACCTCACCGGGTCAGCTTAAAGGGGCTTCTCAGTTCGGCGCCAAACGTAAGGAAATCTACGCGAAGTTGCAAGCAAAAAGCCGACGGCCCCCAGCCCTGCGACGCGCCGGGCCCCGGCCGGCACTCGGGTCGCACCCTTCGGGCGTCACAACTGCCTTGATTCTTTAGGTGGAGTTTATTATCATCGTGCGTCAGCAAGTCGGTAGACAAGCGCCTTGAGGAGAACACTTGCGTCCCCGACGAGGAGGGCTGAAGTTAGGGTGTAAAGGAACGCCCCTTTTGTACCCGGGCTTTAGGTCAAGCCCCGAAAAAGGATGGAGGGACAGCCGGAGTTGGCTGTCCCTTCTTCTTTTCTTGTCCGCGGGAGAAGAAAGAAAGACGGTCCGAACGTCGTTGGGCTTTCGGGTTCCAAGCATGGGGTGATTGTATGCGTTTTGCCAAGCGTATGAGTCGGTTGGGCACAGAGACGGCATTCGAGATGTTAGCCAGGGCGAAGGCGCTGGAGGAGAAGGGTCGGGAAGTCATCCACCTCGAGATTGGCGAGCCGGATTTCGACACACCTCCGCACATTGTAGAGGCAGCGGTGCGGGCGCTACGTCAGGGGTACACCCACTACAGCCCTGCCCCGGGACTCCCGGTCCTCCGCCAGACGATCGCGGAGGTCGCAGGACTGCGCCGCGGTATCCAGGTGGCTATGGAGAACGTGGTCGTGACGCCCGGAGCTAAGCCGATCATGTTCTTCGGCATCCTGGCGTGCGTGGAGGAGGGAGACGAAGTCATCTATCCGGACCCCGGCTTCCCGATCTACGAGTCCCTCATCAACTTCGTGGGCGCCAAGCCTGTGCCTATCCGCCTGCGGGAGGAGCGCGGCTTCAGCTTCGACGTCGGGGAGCTGGCGGACCTCATCACCGAGCGCACTAAGATGATCATCCTCAATTCGCCGCACAACCCAACAGGGGGGGTCCTCTCGCGCTCGGACCTGGAGGCCATCGCCGAGTTGGTCCGGGACCGGGACATCTGGATCCTTTCGGACGAGATCTACAAGGACATTGTCTACGATGGGGAGTTCTTTAGCATCGCCTCGCTGCCGGGAATGCAGGAGAAGACCATCATTCTGGACGGCTTCTCGAAGACCTACGCCATGACGGGATGGCGTCTGGGCTACGGCATTATGCCGGTCCCCCTGGCGGAAAAAGTCACAAAGCTGCTGGTCAACAGCCATTCCTGCACCGCCACGTTCATCCAGATGGCCGGCGTGGAGGCACTTCGCGGTCCCCAAGACGATGTGTACCGGATGGTGGCGGAGTTTCAGCGCCGGCGTGACGTGATCGTCGAAGGCCTGAATCGAATCGAAGGGATCCGCTGCCTCCTGCCTCAGGGGGCCTTCTACGTGTTCCCAAACGTAAGCGCGATCCCCATGTCCACCCGCGAACTGGAACAATACCTCCTGCAAGAGGCGGGCGTGGCCACCCTCTCCGGGACCGCCTTCGGTAAGAACGGAGAAGGGTATCTGCGGTTCTCGTACGCAAACTCCGTGGAGAACATCCAAAAGGCTCTGGACAGGCTGGAAAAGGCCCTTGCGAAGCTGAGGTAGGCCAAGATGCAGACCAAGCAAACAGCCCTCTACGAGATCCACCGCCAGCTGGGTGCCAAAATGGTCGAATTCGCCGGTTACTGGATGCCGATCTATTACCGGGGCATCTTGGAGGAGCACCGGCGAGTGCGCACGACGGTCGGCGTTTTTGACGTCTCCCACATGGGCGAGTTCTTTTTCTCCGGGCCAGAAGCGGCCTCTTTTCTGCAGTGGGTGACCATCAACGACGTACACAAGCTTTCGGTCTACCAGGCCCAATACTCAGCGATGTGTTACGAACACGGGGGCCTGGTTGACGATCTCATTCTCTACCGTTTCCCCGACCGTTACCTGATGGTGGTCAATGCTGCCAACATCCAGAAGGACTGGGATTGGCTCGAGGCCCATCGGCGGCCGGGAGTGACCATGGAGAACCGCAGCGACGAGCTCAGCCTCCTCGCTGTACAGGGAAGATATGCCGAGGCCACCCTGCAAAAGCTGACCGACGTCGATCTTCACCACATCAAGTACTATTGGTTTGTTGAGGCGAAGGTAGCTGGAGTCCAGGCCATCGTCTCGCGCACAGGCTACACGGGAGAAGACGGCTTCGAGGTTTGCGTATCGAACGAGGACGCCCCGCGTGTCTGGGAGGCAATTTTCGATGCCGGGCGGGAGTTCGAGATCGAGCCCATTGGCCTGGGTGCCCGCGATACCCTCCGTCTCGAAATGAAATACTGCCTCTACGGCAATGATATCGATCAGAATACGAACCCCATCGAGGCAGGGCTCGGCTGGATCACGAAGATGAACAAGGGGGATTTCATCGGTCGGGCGGCCCTGGAGCAAGTGCTGCAAAACGGGCCCTCCCGCAAGCTGGTCGGCCTGGAGGTAGAGGGGAAGGCCTTCCCCCGCCATGGCTACCCCATCCTTGACGAGTCGGGCGCCGAGCAGGTGGGCTTCGTCACCTCGGGGACCT
>JAPDPT010000027.1:37315-41719 GCA_034506315.1 candidate division KSB1 bacterium
CCCATGCTGAACAAGCCCATCGCCATGGGCTATGTCCGGGCCGATCTGTGTGAGGTCGGGACGCCCCTCGCGGTGGATCTCCGGGGCAAGAAGGCACCGGCGCGGGTGGTTCCCACGCCGTTCTACAAGAGACCGTATTGAGGAAAGGCAGCGATGCGGGTGGACGTCGTCCTGGGGCCTCGCTGCCTGCCTCCGGACAGAGGAAGGGGGAAAGCAGCGGTCGTGGTGGATGTGCTGCGAGCAGGGACGACGGTGGCTTACGCACTGACCAACGGGGCCGAACGGGTGATTCCCGTGGTCAGCGTGCGCGCGGCCCGTCGCCTCGCGCGGGGGTTCCCCCGCCAAACAGTTCTGCTATGCGGGGAACGGAGAGCCCTTCCCCCTCCCGGATTCGACCTGGGAAATTCACCGCGCGAATTCACTCCGGATAGAGTGCGGGGGAAGACACTTGTATTGACCACAACGAACGCCACGCGCGCACTTTCCCGGCTGCGTGGGGCAGCTGCTGTAGCCCTTGTGGGCCTGGTGAACGCGCCGGCCGCAAGCCGCTGGCTGGCTGGGCTGGGTAGCGACGCGGTGATCGTGTGCGCCGGGCGCGCGAACGAGCCGGCTGCTGAGGACATCCTCGCCGCCGGCATCATCCTGAATGAACTCCGGCGCCAGGGGGAGGTGGAGCTCACGGACGCTGCGCGGGTGGCCGGCGAGTGGGCCCTGGCGGTAGGCGAGCGGGCTCTGTCCGTCCTGCAGGACTCCCAACATGGTCGGTACCTGTGTTCCCTCGGGATGGCAGCGGACGTGGAGGTCTGTAGCCAGGTGGGGCTTCTTACAACCTTAGCCGTGCTTCGCGGGGATAGCTTGGTCGGAGTGCAAGTCTCAGGCTGAGGGGGCAGGTCACGCAGGGCAGACCAGGCCCGGCCGCGGACGGTTCGGTGCGGAAGGAAGCTTCCGCGCCGGCGCCCGTCGGGTGCAGCAGAACGGGAGACCAGCATTTCGCGACATGTCCTCCGGAGAGGGTAGGACCCGTCTCGCTTCCTGAGACGCGGAGGGCGGCTCGGAGATGGACTTCCCCGTTTGCACCTCGTTGCCCAGGCAAGATTCGCGGTTGCCTTTTTGCGCAAGCAACGGTACATTCCACCGGCCGAGAGGGCGCTGTTGGCGCAACAGGAGGGGACCCAGAAGGCTGGTGTGAGCGCAGGACAAGCGGAGAGCACGGCAGCCTGTGCTCCAGGAGGTGCAGGCGAGAGGATGAGAAAGCAGCGCCAAGATCCGGCTCCCCGGAACCGGCAGGAAGCGGTGGGGCTTCTGCTTATTACCTTTGGCCTCTTGCTTCTGCTGGCAATGGTGACGTTCCATCCAAAGGAGGTGCCCGGGAGCATCCGGCTGGGCCACACGCGGAATGCAATGGGTTTTGTGGGAGCCTACCTCGCCTATTACCTGATCCGCTACACCTTCGGCTACGCGGCCCTGGCGATCCCGCTGCTCATTGTGGCCGCTGGCTGGAATCGCTTCCGGCAGCGGGAGGCTGCAGGACTGGTGCGCCTAACCTTGTACCTCTTGCTCCTCGCTGTCTATGCCTCTGTTCTGATGGCTCTGCCGGCTGTACTCCAGGAGGACGGTCTACCCGATTTCCGCTTGGGCGGGTCGGTGGGTGTTTTCCTGGCGCGGGAAATGCTTGTCCTTCTCGGCCTTGCGGGCACGGTAATCGTCCTTTTCGCCATCGCCCTGATCGCGTTTTCCGCGGCGACGCAGGTAAGCCTTGCGGCCTGGTTCAGCGCCCTGGGAGATCGCGTCGGGAAGCTGGGGATCGCGGTGCGAAAGAAGTTGAACCAGTGGCGGCTGGCCAGGGCCTCGAGGCGTGCGATGGACCTCGCCGCACGGCAAGAAGTCCGGCGGCCGGCGCGAATCCCGGAAGAAGCGGAGGAGGAAGAGGAGGAAGCCGAGGACGTCGAAAGGGAACTCTTTGACCTCGATGAGATCCGGGCGGACGAAAGGCGGGCCAGGATCGTCGCTCTCCGTCCGGTGGAACGGAAACCCTCGGCTGTGGAGCAGACCCAATTGGAGCTTCCGGTAGAGCCGCCGGGCGCGGTCAGAGCTGAGGCGGGGCAGTACTCTTCCTCGAACTACCAGTTTCCCCCTCTCTCTCTCCTCTTGCCCTCGGAGCCGGTGGATGAGATGACCGATGCTGAGCTCCGGGAAAATGCCCGTCTTCTGGAGCAAGCGCTCCTTGAGTTCAACGTGCAGGCGAAGGTTGTGGAGATCAGCCCGGGTCCGGTGATCACGCGCTACGAGGTGGAGCCGGCGCCTGGGGTCAAAATCGCGCAGATTCTCAGCCTGTCCAACGACCTTGCGCGCATGTTGCGGGCCCGCAGCATCCGGATTGTCGCTCCCATCCCCGGGAAGGCCGCTGTGGGGATCGAGATCCCGAATCGCAATCCGGCGATCGTGCGCATTCGGGAGATTTTGGAATCGCGCGAGTTTCAGGAGTCGCCGTCCGTGCTTACCATCGCCCTGGGACGGACGGTCTCGGGGAAGCCCTACGTGACGGATCTGGCGAAGATGCCGCACCTCCTGGTGGCAGGTGCCACGGGCTCGGGGAAGAGTGTGTGCCTGAACGCCATCATCACCAGCATCCTCTACAAGGCGCGGCCGGACCAGGTCCAGTTCGTACTGATCGATCCCAAGCGGCTGGAGCTTTCCCTCTACGCGAAGCTCAGGGACCACCACCTGAACTATGTGGAGGGACTGGACGAGGTCGTCATCACCACCCCAGCCAATGCGATTACCGCCCTGCGGGCGGTCGAATACGAGATGCAGCGGCGTTACGAGCTCTTCGCCCACGCCGGGGTGCGGAGCTTCGAAGATTACGACCAGAAGGTGCGCCAGGGTGAGGCCACGGCGGAGAACGGGGAGCCCTTTGAGCCCATCCCCCGCCTGGTGGTGATTGTCGATGAGCTTGCCGACCTCATGCTCACCGCCGCCAAGGAGGTGGAGGAGCCCATTGCTCGCCTGGCCCACATGAGCCGCGCCGTCGGGATCCACCTCGTTCTGGCTACCCAGAGGCCTTCCGTCGATGTCCTGACCGGGGTGATCAAGGCCAACTTCCCGGTACGGATCGCCTTCCGCGTGTTCTCGAAGACAGACTCCCGCACCATCCTGGACATGAACGGGGCGGAGAAGCTCCTTGGACGGGGGGACATGCTTTTCGTTCCGCCAGGAAGCCCCGAGCCCATCCGCGTGCACGGCGCTTACGTCTCCACGGAGGAATCCGAGGCCCTGGCCAATTGGGTCGCCAACCAGCCGCCCTACCCGAAGGAACCTCTGGCGCAGCTGCGCGAGCAGTCCGCGGCCGGGGGAGAATGGGGCGGAGGGGAGAGGGATCCTCTGTTCGAGGAGGCGGCCCGGCTGGTGGTCCGTCACCAGCAAGGCTCGATTTCCCTGCTTCAGCGCCGGCTCAAAATCGGGTACTCCCGTGCGGCGCGCATTATCGATGAGCTCGAGGAAGCAGGCATTGTCGGCCCCTTCGACGGTAGCAAGGCCCGCGAGGTCCTGGTCGACGAGGAAGGCCTGATGGCCATGGGCATTGCTCCCTACGGCGATTAGTTTCTGGCCTGACAGCGGGCGAGCCGGACGACGCGCATCGACAAGGCGTCCGGCCCGTGGACAAGCGGAAAAGGACGGTCTCAGCCCCAAGAACATAGGGAGGCGAGGAAGGTGCGTGGCAGCTACGGCATTTGTTGGCTCATCGTGATTGGCTTGTTCGCAGGAACCACGCGGGCGCAGACCGCGGATGAGATCGCGCGCAAAACGAGGCAGAGGTACGAGTCGATCCGCTACCTAAGCCTCCGTTTTGAGCAGGTCTTCGAGTGGAAGCTTACGGGCGAGCGGCAGCAGCTGGAGGGCACGGTTCAGGTGGCGCCTGGGGAGCGCTACCGCGTCGAGACCCCGAGCCAGCTCATCGTCTGCGACGGCAAGACGGTGTGGACCTTCAACCGACCCATTCGCCAGGTGGTGATCGACCGGCTGGGCGAGGATCGGACGCCCCTCCTGCGCGACTTGGTCTTGCGCTACCTGAAGGAGTACAGCGCGACCCTTGCGGGGGAGGAGCCCGTCGACGGCAAGCCTTGCTGGGTGCTGCGGCTGCGGGCCAAGAGCCCCGCAGAGCTGGTGGAGGAGATCACCGTCTGGGTAGACCGCGAGCGGTACATCGTGTGGCAGACAGAAGAGGTCGACGCAAACGGCAACCGCAATCGCTATCGCGTCCTTTCGTTCCAAGAACCTTCCAATCTCCCCGAGGTCAACTTCCAGTTTCAAATGCCCGCCTCGGTTGAGATCGTCGATCTGCGAATGCAATAGCCAATGGTAACCTCATGTCTTCCTCGTAGAGGGTTGGGAGCATCTCCTTGA
>JAPDPT010000028.1 GCA_034506315.1 candidate division KSB1 bacterium
GACGACCTCTCGGCCAAACCGACGACTACAGCGGGACCACCTTCTCCCTCTGGACCCTTATCGGTTTGTAATCGGAGGTACCTCGGTGTCCCTTCGGTGCGCGAGGGTTGGTAGGCGGGCGAAAGGCTGCACGCACGGCACGTAGCAACGGGGCGATTAGTCTGCGTGCGAGGTGCGCGGGAGCTTCGCGGTGGGCTGAGAGAGGCCTGGCGAGTGATCATCTGGGAAGTCATCGTTCCTACTTTCCTCATCGTGTTCCTGGGGTACGCGGCGGGGCGTGCGGCCAGCTTTGATCTGCGTTCCCTTTCGAACCTGACCCTCTACGTGCTCACTCCAAGCCTCGTTTTCCACCGTCTGTACGTCAGTCGCCTTGATGCGGGAATGATCGGTCGCATTGCAGCTTATTCCGGGGCGATCGTGGCGGCCATGTACCTGGTGTCTGCGGCCGTGAGCGGCTGGTTCAAGCTCCGGGAGCAGGATGCCGTTGCCTTTCGCCTTGCGAGTGCGCTTTTCAACGTGGGTAACATGGGGCTTCAGGTCGTGGTCTTTGCGTTCGGGGAGCAAGGTCTTACCTACGCGGCGGTGATGGTGGTTTGTCATGTTCTTCTCACGAACACGGTGGGGGTGTTTGTCGCGGCGCGCGCCAGCCTTGACCGGCGCCAGGCGCTGCGACAAGTTTTCGCCCTCCCGGCTGTGTACGCCATTGCATTGGGGTTTCTCCTGGGCCACGCCAGGGTGCCGCTACCACCGACCTTGTTGCGACCGGTCGAACTTCTGGGAAACGCAGCGATCCCCGTCAATACCGCTCTCCTTGGGCTCCAGTTGAGCCGCTCGCGCGCCGCGGAGAATGTGCGTCTGGCCGCGGTGGTGGCCGGCTTGCGCCTTCTCCTGGCCCCGGCATTGGGCGCGATCCTGCTCCGGCTGATGGGGTTTTCCGGGTTGCCCCTGAGGGTCCTCCTCTTGCAGACGGCAATGCCCTCCGCTGTCTACTCTTCCATTCTCTCCCAGCGATACGAGGCGAATGCAGCTCTGGCGAGCGCTGCTGTGCTCGTCTCCACCTTGCTGAGCGCCCTGTCTCTAAGCGCTTTGCTCCTTCTGCTGGCCGGGTGAGGCGTTTCCGGGCCACTCCGGGGTGGTGTGGAGAAAGGAGAGCGCAGGAAACTCTCGCCAGGCGCAATGGCTGTGAGGTCAGGTTTCCGGTGAATCCGGAGCGAACTGTCGTACGCGCTTGGGCACGAGGGACTTGAGTACCCCCGTGCCCTTGTACAGACCACAGCCGATGGGCTCATTTTCGCAGGCCACGATGACGAAGCCCGGTTCCACTTCGAACTTCCGGGCGATGTCCTGGCCGTTGAGGAAGGAGAGCGCCTCCGCACGGGAAAGCCGCGCCACATTGCGCGTCGCCCATCGCCCGAAGATCTGAATCGCGTGCGTACTCGGCTTGAGACCGATGTTCGTTCGCGTCGCCAGCCGGAGGCCGACGGTGTGCGGGGCCAGGTCGAGTGCGGCGGCAAGGTGTGGGGAGCGACGTACCATCCAGATGTTGCGGCCGTGGAGGACAAGTTCGTACGGGTTGAACCTCTCCGCGGGCAGCCCGTACCGCTGACGAAGAGCCTCGAGGACGGCACGCCGCTCTTCAGCACTTGCCAATCTTAGCGATGAAGAAGCCCCAGGAGTCGACATCGTGTGGGTAGAACCGTCGTGTTCGTTCCAGTTGCGGATCGAAATGGGATCCACTCCATTCCCGAAGGCCTTCCCTGCCAGCGGGCGTGGTAAGCGGCAGGATCTCGGCCGATGGACGCCTCTGGAGAAGCCAGTCCACAACGGCCTCGTTCTCCTCCGGCGCGAAGGTACACGTCGAATAGACCAGAACACCTCCGGGCTTAAGAAGATCGAAGGCGCGAAGGATGAGCTCGCGCTGAAGTCGGCTCACCCTCAAGATTCGTTCGGGGAAGCGACCCATGGGCGCCGCAAGCCCCTGTCGCCACGCGCCGAGCCCGGAGCACGGAGCGTCCAGGAGGATGCGGTCAAAGGTGTACTTCTTTGGGATGGCTTGCGCCGGTCCGACGCGCGTGATGGTATTCAGGACTCCCAATCTTTCCAGGTTCGTTTTGAGTGTGGCGACGCGCGCCAGGCTCACATCGTTGGCGAGGATGAGGCCATCATTGCCCATCTGAGCTGCAAGCTGCGAGGTCTTGCCACCCGGGGCGGCGCACATGTCGAGCACAAACTCCCCCGGCCGCGGATCCAGCTCCAGGCCGGGAAGGGTGGAGGTGAGCCCCTGCGGATGGTAGAACCCGAGAAGGTATTCCAATTGCCTCCCAATACTGGAAAGCCCGCTGATCCTCCAGACCAACGGGTTCAGCGGCTCCGGGGACACAGTGGCGCCCAGAGCCCGAAGTCGCGCCTCAAGCTCAGGTGGGTTGGTCTTGAGGGTGTTCACACGAACGTGCACCGGAACGGGGCGCTTGAGGGCCTCGAGAAACGTTTCGAAATCCGGGATGATGTCCCGGTACCGGCTGTACGTCGGAAGTACCCAGTCCATCTGTGCTGACCTCGATCGTAGAGGACACAAGGTACGGGTTGCCGGGGAATCGTCCAAGGAAGTCGAGGCGAGGACGAGGGCGTACCGTCGCCGAGGCCGATGTGGCCGCGGTCCTGGACTGCCGATGCGGCCCGGCACCGCAAACGCCTTCGCAAGGCGCGGCGGCTTTCGGTTAGGGCATACGCCAGCCTCCGGAGGCGCGGGATTCACGTACGGTCCACGCTTGCAGATGAGCGCGTTTTTGGGTACGTTTGGAAAGCTAGCAGACGACGCGCGCAGGGAATGGGCAAACGCAGGGTGAGGGTACCGTGCTGAGGCGGTTACGAGGCTGGATGTTCATTCCTTCCCTTCCTGAGGAAGAGAAGCGGTGGCGCGTGGCGGCAACCGAGGGCTGGGCGAGCATTGTCGTTAATGTTCTGCTGAGCGCCCTTAAGATCCTGGGCAGCCTGGCCAGCGGTTCGGTGGCCCTCCTGGCCGATGCCTTTCACAGCCTCTCCGACGTCGTCACCTCAGCCATCATCGTCGTGGCCTATAGGTTGGCCAAACTGCCCTCGGACGAGCGGCACCCATTTGGTCACGGGCGCGCTGAGCATGCCGCCTCCCTTGTCGTGGCTGTCCTGCTGGTGGTTGCTGGGTTTGAGCTCGGCAAGTCCTCGCTGGCCCGAGTCCTACACCCGCAGTCGGTGGACGCTTCGAGCTGGGTGCTGGGTTTGGTCATCGTGAGCATTGTGGCGAAGGAGCTGCTGGCTCAGTTTTCCCATCGCCTGGCCGTCGCCATCCAGTCCCAGGCGTTGGAGGCGGATACCTGGCACCACCGCACGGACGCCATCTCCGCGGCGGTCGTCCTTGTCGCCCTCATTCTCTCGAGGTACGGTATCGTGCGAGCGGATGGCATTGCGGGACTGATCGTATCCGGGTTCATCGTTTACATCGGCATCAAGTTCACTTGGGAGGCGGTGAGCGAGCTCATGGGGCACGCCCCCCCGCCCGCCCTCGTGGATGAAATCAAAGGCATCGCCCTGGAACACCCTGAGGTGCTGGATGCTCACGACGTGATTGTCCATCAGTACGGCCGCAAGAAAGTCATCTCCCTGCATATCGGGTTGAGCAAGGACACCTCCCTCGACCGGTCCCATACCATCGCCGAGGAGGTCGAAGCCAACGTCAGCGCACGGATCGGTGGCCACACCACGGTTCACGTGGATCCCGTGGCAGAGGGGGACGAGCTGGACCGCATTCGTGCTGTCCTGGACCAGTTCAGCCGGACGCGGGAATGGGTGCTCTCGTTCCACGATGTGCGCCTGTCCCGCAATGCGGACGGTTCCGAGGACCTCATCCTCGATCTGGTCGTTACGGCCGATTCCCACGGAACCGAAGGCCAGGCAGGGATTGAGGAGCTGGTACGTCAGTTACGCGCGGCCTTCCCCTCCCTGCGGCAAATCCGGGTTCAAATGGAGCCGCCCTTTGCGCGCTGAGTGCTCAGGGGCGCGGAGCACAGGGTGCATTGGGTAGAGGCGGGAAGGGCCAACCCGTGGTGAGATAGAGCCGCTCGGGCCGCGGCTGTAGGGAGGCGAGTTCCGGCAGGAGCCGATCCCGCACGCTCCGGAAACTCGCCAGAAGCGCGGGGGGAAGTGGCTCGCCTGTCACGCGCTGCAGGCGAAGCGGGTTGATGGGCCGTCCGTTCTCGTAGAAAGCGTAGTGCAGGTGGGGACCGGTGGCGATGCCCGTCGCCCCGACGTATCCGATCACCTCGTTCTGGCGGACGTGTGAGCCTTTGCGAATCCCGGGGGCGAAGGCCGACAAGTGCCCGTAGAGCGTCTCGTAACGGGGATTCGTGTGTCGGATGCGGACGTAATAGCCGAGCCCATCGTTCCAACCGAGATCACAGACGACGCCGTCCCCAGCCGCTGCCACCGGTGTGCCCGTGGGGGCAGCGAAGTCCACCGCGTAATGCGGCCTCACCCTCTTGAAGATGGGGTGCAAACGGGCTCCGGAAAAGCGAGAGGTGATTCTGCGATAATTCAGCGGGCTCTTTAGGAACGCCTTCTGGAAAGATCTGCCCTGCTCGTCGTAGTACCCGCCACGGCCGTCCGGGAGCTCGAAATAGAACGCGGTGTACGGTCTGTTGCCGAGGACGTACTCCGCAGCCAGAATGCGCCCCAGCGCCACAGGAATCCGATCCTTGCCGGAGACGGCGCATTTCACCTCGTAGATCACCCGGAAGCGGTCACCGGGCTTCGGGTCGACGAAGAAATCAATATCCCACTGAAAGATGTCCGAGAAAGCCATCACCAGCTCGGGGTCGGCGCCGAGACTGAGGAAAGCGTCGTAGAGGGTGGTGGAGACGGTCCCGCACAGGCGACGCACCTCAGTTACCGTGGGGGCTTCGGCAGAAAACGGTTCCCATCCTTGGCCGCTGCGCTTCGCTCCGACCAGTTTCCAGGGTTGCGGCCGGTAGAGGAAAGCCACAACCGCACCCGCTTCCTTGATAAATCCGATGGAGGTGCCCGCACGCAGCGCCCGCACGCTGTGGACGGAGTCGAAAGCTCGCACCGCTTCGGCTCTTTCGAGGGGCGAGAGGCCCGAATACGCCAGCAATTCGTCGAGGGACTGTCCCCATTGCAGGCGAACCCAGGTCGTATCGGAAGCCCGTGCCGAAACCGGGGTCGAGGGAGAATCCGGGCACGCGCTGGGATGGGATCCCGGCGAACGGAACCGGCAAGAGACAAAACTGGAAAGGGAGAGAAGAGCTGAGAGGACGAACAGGCGCGCAGTTTGGGAGACTGGGAACAGACGGCTTCCGGATCTCACGCGGCTTGCCTTGAGCTGGAGGTGCGAAGGGAAAGCCATCCACGTGCCCGAAAACAGAAAAGGGGCTCATCCGGCCCCTCCTCTGGGTGGCGCCTCCCCGAATCGAACGGGGGACACACGGATTTTCAGTCCGCTGCTCTACCGACTGAGCTAAGGCGCCTGAACCGTTCGCTAATATAGGAGCGCTGCGAAGAAAAGCAAGGGGAAATTCCCCCGACTGAGGCTCTGGCCCGAGGAGATTCCAGGCCGGGGCAGAATCCAGGGTCTGGCCAATGCTCAAGCTCGCCCCTCGAGATAGGAGTTGACGGGAAAGAAAGGAGGTCGTATATTTAGGATGTAGGAGTCCGAAAATGGCAAGTCTGGAGGTGGGGTCAATCCTGAGCTGCTGCTGGCGTCGTCCAGGGCTCAGGAAGGGAGCCGGTGAAAAAATCGGAGGGAGCACGATGCCTCATCCGAGACCTATTGGGGTGCTCATGGAAGAGCACGAGCTAATCAAGCGGGTTCTCGCCGTGTTGCGGCGCGCCTGTGCGCAGGTAGAGCAGGGCGGAAAGGTTCCTCCGGAGTTGTTCCTGCAGGCTGGCGAATTCATCCGGGGCTTTGCGGATCGATGCCATCACGCGAAGGAGGAGAACCTACTGTTCCAGCGGATGGTGCAGCGCGGAATGCCCCAGCAGGGCGGACCCATCGGGCAAATGCTGCTGGAACACGAGCAGGGCCGGGCGTTCGCTCAGGACATGATGCGTGCTGCACAAGCCTGGAGAGCAGGGGAAGAGAAGGCCCGTCAGGAAGTGCTGAAGAAGGCGCTCAGCTATGCGGATCTTCTGGATCAGCACATTTTCAAGGAGGACAAGATCCTCTACCCCATGGGGGAGAAGCTTCTCGCGGAAGGAGACTGGGTAGTACTGGAGCGGGAGTTCGAGCGCGTCGAAGAGGAGGTCACGGGGGCTGGTGAACACGAGCGGTATCTGCGGCTTGTTGAAGACTTGGAGAGGAGAACGCGAGAGGAAACGAGGCGCTAGGAGTCCTGCCAAGCCTGTCGCGAGCTCCTGACGCGGCTCGCCCTTTGAGCAAGGCGACCTAATAGGTTTCCTACGCCGAGAGAATCACCCCCAAGCTGAGGAAAGAGATCAACGCTTTCCGCCCGTGACGGGATGAGCAACATGTCGGAAAGCAGTCGAGGTTGCGCGGTACGTTGGTTTGCGTAAGGAACGTACCCCCTTGCGGTCCACAGTGGTGACGAAGGCTCGTGCTACGCATCCACACGAGGCGAAGCTTTCCTGCATCGCTTGGGCGACGCGCTGGGCAATGCGCTCGTCGTCGGCGATGGCGAAGACGGTCGGCCCCGCGCCGCTGATGGAGCAGGCGAGCGCTCCGGCCTCCATGGCCTTTTCCTTCACGTGGTAAAAGCCCGGGATGAGACAGGCCCGGACCGGCTCGACGATTTCGTCCTTGATGGCTGCCGCAAAGTCGCGTACGGATCCCCGATATGCCGCCGCTACCATCGATGCCAGACGTGCGGAATTGGCGCTGGAGGCGGCCAGGGGCACCCTTTCCGGCAAGATCTGGCGTGCGTAGCGGGTAAGTACCTGGACAGACGGAACAGCGAGGACCAGGCGTAGCTGACGGGGGACAGGAAGTCGTTGCCACTGAGTCGGGTCGTCGTTCACCAGCACCATTCCGCCGAACACGCACGGGGCTACGTTGTCCGCGTGCATTCCGCTAATTAGGGCCTCGGCCTCGAGGGCAGCCCGGAAGGCGAGCTCCTTATCGGGACAGCCCATCAGGCAACAGGCGGCCCAGGCTCCCGCCACGGCACTGGCCGCGCTTCCACCCAGGCCACTTCCGATGGGCAATCCCTTGTGCAAGTACAGGTTCAGCCCCACTCCGCGGCCCAGCTGGCGGAACACAGCTCTTACCGCCAGGGACGCCGTGTTCTCGTCGGGATCCGTTGGGATCCCCTCTGTGAGCCCGGTGATGCGTCGCAGGACCACCCCTTCGCCGTCCGTTCGCTCGGCGATCAGGGTATCCCCGAGCCCGCTCACGGCCAGACCGAGATGGTCAAAGCCCGGGCCCAGATTGGCTACCGTAGCGGGAGCGAAGACCTGCACTTTGTTCATCGCTGCCTACCTCGCTGCTTCGAGTGCTTTCTCCAATGCTTGGCGCACTTCCGTTTCGCTGGCGGAGACCACCACCTGAGCTTGTCCTGCCCTGGCGGCGTGGAGGGCCGCCTCCGGGTCCTTGAGGAGGCTTCCGGTCAAGACGGCGACGACGCGATCGGAGGCTCGGATCACCCCCTGCCGGCGCAACTTGCGGACGCCCGCCAGAGCCGCCGCTGAGGCCGGCTCGCAGCCGATGCCGCTGCGGTCGATTGTGCGCTTGGCCTCCAGAATCTCGTCGTCACTGACCTGTTCCACTACGCCGTTGGAGACAAGGATGGCGCGAACCGCGCGCTCGAAACTGGCCGGCGAGCCGATGCGAATGGCTGTGGCCACAGTCTTCGCCTTGACGACAGGCCTCTCGGCGAATCCGGAGCGATAGCTCAAGTAAAACGGATTGGCTCCCTCGGCCTGAATGGCCGCCAGGCGGGGCAGACGGGAAAGGAGACCCCAGCGCACCATCTCTTCGAAGGCTTTCCCGTAGGCGCTGAGATTGCCCAGATTGCCAGCCGGGAGCACGACCCACTCCGGCACGTCCCATCCGAAGCTTTCTGCAATCTCGAAGGCGGCGGTTTTCTGGCCCTCGATGCGGAACGGGTTCACCGAATTCAAGAGGGCAAGCTGCCGATCTGAGCAGATCTGCAGGGCCAGACGCAAGGCGTCGTCGAAATCGCCGTCGATTTCGATGACGTGCGCTCCGAAAGCCAGTGTCTGGACTATCTTGCCGGCGGCAACCTTCCCGCGGGGTGCCAGCACGACCACAGGCAAGCCCGCCTGGGCCCCGTAGGCCGCCAGAGAGGCGGCCGTGTTCCCCGTCGAGGCGCAAAGGAGCGCCAGGAAACCCATCTGGCGTGCGAAGCTCACAGCGACCGTCATCCCCCGATCCTTGAAAGAACCCGTCGGGTTGAGCCCCTCGTGCTTCAGCCAGAGCTGGTCCACAGCGGCGAAGCTCGAGACCTTCGGATCTCGGTAAAGGGGTGTGTTGCCCTCGCGAAGGCTGACAACGGATTCGATCGCGTCCGGCAACACGAGCTCCCGGAATCGCCAGATCCCCGGGCTTTCGCTCCGAAGGGCTGTGCCCGCAGCCAGCCGCGCTTGAAAGCGACTTGCGAGCTCGGAGGGAGCGACAGCGGGCGGATCGTGCCAAACGTCGAGGAGAGCGCCGCAGGTACAGGTGGCGCGAAACGCCTCGAGGGGGAAAGCAGACAAACAATGCGGACATTGGAGCCTTGAGCCCATGGCCGACCTCGGGAAGCTAAACGGGATTTTGGATGAGAGATTAGCTTGCGAGGACGACCCGGCTCAAGGTGGACTTGCGTCCTGTCCGGGTCGTCTTCGTGGTAGGAGTTCCGGTGAAGGACTTGGTGGAAGTGGACGCGGTGCACCCTCCGGAGAGCCATCCAGCCTCACGATCGAAGATTGGGCTCTTGTAACTCCTTGGGTGCACGGCTCTCTCGCTCCTGGGGTTGCTCGTGAAAGGACGGCGTAACGGTAGTAATTTTGTTCGGCACAGTCAAGCGATTTCTTTAGGGGTCCTGGCACCTACAAAATGTTTGCGAATGCCCGGCCCCTTTCCCACATTTCGAACGCCCGGGGTACTGGATGGCCGGGCGGACGAACAGAGGCGCAAAGGACCGCAACCGAGAGGGGCCAAATGTTTCCGCTTCGCGACAACATCCCATCTCGAACGTGGCCTGTCGTGAACGTTTCCTTGATCGTGTGCAATCTCCTGATATTTCTCTACGAGGTTAGCCTGGGCCGGCATCTCCAGGACTTTTTGATGACCTACGGTGTCGTTCCCGCCAAGGTCCTCTACTTGCTGCGTAAGGAGCCGTGGAACGTAGTGGAAATCGTGGGCCCATTCTTCACCTCGATGTTCCTCCACGGGGGCTGGATGCACGTGATCGGCAACATGTGGTTCCTGTGGATCTTCGGCGACAATGTGGAGGATCGACTGGGTCACTTTCGGTACCTCGTGTTCTACCTTCTCTGCGGCCTGGTGGCGGGACTGGTCCATTACATGCTCAACCCGACTTCGGGCGTTCCAACCGTTGGGGCCAGCGGGGCGATCGCGGGGGTCATGGGTGCCTACTACCTCCTCTATCCGAGAGCTCGTGTCCTGACCTTGGTGCCGCTGTTCTTTTTCGTTGAGATCATCGAGATTCCGGCCTTCTTCTTCCTGGGCCTCTGGTTTGTGATTCAGCTGGTGCAAGGCGCTTTCTCCTTGGCGACGGTAGACACTTTGACCGGCGGCGTAGCCTGGTGGGCGCACGTTGGAGGCTTTGCAGCCGGGGCTGTGCTGGTTAACGTTTTCAAGCGGCGTACGTATCGCCGCTTCTACCGGGACGAGTACTGGCCGTGGTAGCTTGGAGAGGCGTGGCTTCTACTACCTGGCGTAGGAGAGGGAGAGATGAGCCCGACGGACATCCTGTGGATCTTCTTCGTGCTGGCGGCGTTGCAGCCCGTGGTGCGGAGGCGGATGCTCGAAGCGAGCAGGATGCGTCTGCTGCAACGGATCGAGCAGAAGAGGAAGAGCCGTGTAATAGCGCTGATCCACCGACAGGAAACCATGAGCCTCCTCGGGTTCCCCATCATGCGGTACATTGACATCGACGACAGTGAGGAGATCCTCCGGGCGATCCGCCTCACCGATCCGCACGTGCCGATCGACCTGATCCTGCACACGCCGGGAGGATTGGTGCTGGCCACGAAGCAAATTGCCCGCGCTCTGAAGCGCCACCCGGCCAAGGTAACGGTATTCATCCCCCACTACGCGATGTCCGGTGGCACGTTGATCGCCCTGGCGGCAGACGAAATCGTGATGGACGAGAATGCCGTCCTGGGCCCTCTGGACCCGCAACTCGGTCAGTACCCGGCGGCCTCGATCCTGCGCGCCGTCGAGGCTAAAGGCAGGGCCAACTCCGATGACCAGACGCTCATTATGGCGGACCTGGCGGAAAAGGCTATCCAGCAGGTGCGGGAGACCATTCTGGAAGTAGCCTCCGAGGCCATCCCCAGGGACAAGTTGGAGAAGCTGGCCGACGAGTTGAGCTGCGGCCGCTGGACGCACGATTATCCCATCACTGTGGACCACGCGCGCGCCCTCGGCCTTCCGGTGTCCACAGATCTGCCCGAAGAAGTGTATCACTTTATGAACCTCTTCCGAATGCCCGTCGAAAGAAGCAGGCCGTCAGTCCAGTACATCCCGGTCCCCTATTACGCACCGCCGCCCGGACGTCCGGAGGGCCGTCGGTAGTGCAGGCTTGGGGCCGAGCAGATGACCGGAGGCATGTCCGGGACCGGGCTTTCCCTCGGGCCGAAGGGAGAAGGCTGAGGGTCTTGGTCTGAGGAACTTCGGTCGGCGTCCGAAGTGGTTTCGATGGGGATCAGATTGTGCGCCGGGCCGCGGAGGAAGGCGAAATCCCTTTGCGAAGCCGACGACCAGGGGACAGGCGATGCTGATCACACCAAGTAGCTCTGCGCAGGAAACGCAAAAGCCCGAGATTCCCCGACGCCTTCGCGTTCTCCCCTTGGGCGACGCCGTCCTGTTTCCAGGCATGATCCTGCCCTTGTCCATCTCCGACCCGTCTCGCCTGAAGCTGGTGGAAGATGCGGTCGCGTCCGACCGGTTTGTAGGGGCCTTTGCCACGCGCACCGGCGCTGTCGACCCGGGCAGCCAGGACTTCTACGATGTGGGAACCGCAGCGCTGGTGTCGCGAATGCTGCGCCTGCCCGATGGCTCTCTTCAGATTGTTCTCCATGGCCTGGCCAGGGTGCGCCTCAAAGAGATCGTGCAAAGCGTGCCCTACTTTGTGGCCGATACGGAGCCGGTGGCCGAGGCGCTGGAGCGAGATGTACAGTTTGAGGCCGCGCTTCGTAGTGCGCTCGGGACATTTCAGAGAGTCGTGGAACTGGCCCCCAACCTTCCGAACGAGCTGGTCACCCTGGCCCATAACCTCCCGGACCCAAGCCACCAGATTGACTTCATGGGCAGCCACCTGAATCTGAGTCGGGAGGAACGCCAGAAGATCCTGGAACTGGCGGATTTGACCGAACGCCTGAGGCTCGTGAACGAATATCTCAATCGCGAGTTGGAGATCCTGGAGATCGGGCGCAGGATTCAGGAGGACATTCGTCAGCGGATCGAGAAGACGCAGCGAGAGGCTTACCTCCGGGAACAGCTGAGGGCCATCCAGAAAGAGCTGGGCATCGAGGACGAGCGCACCGCCGAGCTGCGGGAGTTTCGCAAGCGAGTGGAGGAGGCTGGCCTTCCCGAGGAAGCTCGCAAGGAGGCCGAGCGCGAGCTGGAACGAATGCAGGCGATGGCTCCGCAATCGCCCGAGTACGTCGTCTCGCGCACCTACCTGGAGTGGTTGGTGAGCCTACCCTGGAACAAGGAGACGGAAGACCGGCTGGACCTTCCGATGGCCCAGCAGATCCTCGACGCCGAGCACTTCGATCTCGAAAAGGCCAAGGAGAGGATTTTGGACACGCTGGCGGTGCGGCGCCTGAAGCCGGACATGCGAGGGCCGATCCTGTGCTTCGTGGGACCGCCAGGCACCGGCAAGACCTCCCTCGGGAGGTCCATCGCGCGCGCTCTCGGGCGGAATTTCGTGCGAATCTCCCTGGGCGGCGTCTCAGATGAAGCAGAGATCCGCGGCCATCGCCGAACCTACGTAGGCGCGCTGCCGGGGAGAATCATTCAGGGCATCCGACGCGCCGGCTCCAAGAACCCCGTCTTCATGCTGGACGAGATCGACAAGCTCGGTTCGGACTTCCGCGGAGATCCCGCCGCAGCCCTCCTGGAAGTCCTCGATCCCGAGCAGAATAGCCATTTCGTGGATCACTATCTGGATGTCCCCTTCGACCTCTCCAAGGTGTTTTTCATCACCACCGCCAACGTGGCGCACGCGATCCCTGCCCCGCTTCTTGACCGCATGGAGGTTCTGGAGCTACAGGGCTACACAGAGAACGAGAAGATGGAGATCGCGCGTCGCTACCTGCTTCCCCGGCAGCGCGAGGAGCACGGACTGAGCCCATCGCAGCTGGAGATCGACGACGAGGCCCTCCGGACCATGATCCGCCATTACACGCGCGAGGCAGGGGTGCGGAATCTGGAGCGGCAGATCGCTACCGTGTGCCGGAAGGCCGCGCGCCGGATCGCACTTGGGGAGGCCGAGTCCGTACGCGTCGGGGCAGGGGAGCTCGGCCAGCTCCTCGGCCCTCCCAGGTTCCGGTCGGCCTTGGCCGAGCAGAGAAATGAGGCGGGGGTGGCCACAGGACTCGCCTGGACCCCTACCGGCGGGGATGTGATGACCATCGAGGTCGCCACGGTCCCCGGAAGCGGCCATCTGAAGCTGACGGGGCGATTGGGGGAAGTTATGAAGGAATCGGCTGAAGCGGCCATGACCTATGTCCGCTCCCGTGCCGCCCAGTTTGGGCTGGAACCCGATTACCATCGCAAGCTGGACGTTCATATCCATGTACCCGAGGGAGCGATCCCGAAGGACGGTCCATCGGCCGGAATTACGATCGCTACGGCCCTGGTGAGTGCACTGACGGGCATCCCTGTGCGCAACGATGTGGCGATGACGGGCGAGATTACCCTGCGAGGCCGCGTGCTGGCGATCGGTGGTGTGCGCGACAAAGTGCTGGCTGCCCACCGCGCAGGCATCCGCACCGTGCTTCTGCCCGCCGCCAATCAGCACGACCTTGTGGAGATCCCCGAGGCCGTGCGCTCGGAGCTGGAGATCGTGCTTGTGGATCACATGGACCAGGTGCTGGAAAGGGCCCTCGCGGAAAAGCCGGCCCGCACCCCCTCAGGACCTGAAGGGACGCCCGAAAATAGAGACTGTGCCCAAAACAGGGACTGCCGAGGCTGAATCGAGATGGAGCTCGAAGGCTGGAAAAGGCTTTTCGTCTGGCTCGTCTTCGTCCCGGGATTGGCTCTGACCCTTGTGTACCTTGGCTTCGTCGCCTGGCCCGCCATCGCTTTTCTCGCGTTGTGCCTGGCCTTTACCCTCCTCGGCAACCGGAGGCGCCCGCGCCGGGAGCTTTGAGGGGTTGTGCAGGGTCGTTCCTGGGACTACAGCGGGGGTGCGATGCGGATCCTCCCGTTTCCCACCTGGCGGATCCGCAGGGAATCGACACCGCTGCACTCGATCAGTTCGATGCGGGCGGAGCCCATTGCGGTGAGGGTCAGCCCGCCCACTCCACATCGGCGGAAGATCACGCGAGCGTGATCCATTGCCAGCACCGAGCCTCCGGAATTGTCAGGCCAGCGCATGGGTTGAACCTCCTCCAGCAACAGGGTGGAGGCATCGCGCGCCTGGACGAGGTCGTAGTAGCATTGTCCGCCGATCAGGCTCAGGACTGCGCTTCCGTCCGTCTGTGCCTCGTTCACCACGCAGTCGCGAACGACCACCGTATCGGAACCGACCACATAGATGTTGAGGGTCGCGATTTGGGATTGGACAACTTCAACCGAGGCACCAAAGGCCGAGAAGCCGAACGATCGGGGCACCTCGGACGTCAAGGAGCTCAGGTAGGTGACGCGGGGCTCGTGGCCTGTGGAATGAAGCGAAATCCCAATGCCCTCACTGTCGACAATCTGCAGGGTACACCCTTCCGGAATGTCGACGTGGTAGCCCGTGATGGCGCAGGAGTCAGCACGGAAGCGCCAACCGCTGGGTCCAACCACGTCCAAGCACACCGAATCGCCGAGCCTGAGACCGGCGAGATGGAACGGACCGGAACCCGGGAAGAAGACCGGATAGACGTAGGCCTTTCGCACGTAGGCTTGCGAGCGGTCGTGCATCTGGAGCTCGGCGACCTCACCCCCTTCGGCTGCAAAGATGGAGCTCCCGTAGAGCCGGATTCCGGCGTGGTTAAGCCACTCCGCCTCTCGGGAGACCACCTTCGGCGAGCCGCTGGGCAGCGATCGGCATTCGACGTAAAACTGGTACGGCTGCGACTCGATCCGGGACTTGGAGACCCTCACCTCGCTCCGGCCGAGAATACGGATGCTGTGCGCCTCGTCGTACGGCAGCTCCAGTGTCAAGTGGCTGTTCTCCACCTCCAGGGCTGCATTGCGAACCACAATGTCGCCGCGGATTGTCTTTTTGGTCGCGGCGATCCGCGCCCGCTGCTTCTCGATTCTGAGGCCGCCCCGCATCGAGACGCAGCGCATTCCCTGTAACGCAGACGCCGCAAGCAGGACGCTGAGCAGGAGGAGAGGGAATCCTATGCCCCCGCTCCCTCCAGCCGAGCAACGCGTGGTACATCCGTCCCTCTTTGCCATCTGTACTTGACCTCGACGCCGAGTCGCCTCCGCATAGCTGCGGTCACCTGGGAGCTGCCACTCAAGGCAAGGTAACGAACCTTGGGTATCGGTGCAAGGACAAGGGGGATGTGCGGGTTGACCAATAAGGTTCCGTTCCCGCATCCGTTAAGCTCCTTGACTTGTAGCTTAAAAATCGCTATTTTTGGAGCGCTTAGAGGGAGGGTTCACCGGATTTTGAGAGCCTGCATGAAAGGGAGCCGAATTGGCAGCACTGAAGCTGGCCGTGTTCGCGTCCGGGAGGGGGTCGAACTTCGAGGCCATCCTACGCGCCATCGACGAGGGGCGGCTCGACGCCGAAGTGCGCGTCCTGATCAGCAACAAGTCGGACGCGGGGGCCTTAGAGATCGCCCGGCGCCGCGGGATCCCTGCTTTTCACCTTTCCGCTCAGCAGTTTCCCACACCGGAAGCATTTGACCAGAGTTTGCTGGAAATCCTCGCCCGGCACGAGGTGAACTTTATCGCCCTTGCCGGCTATTTGAAGAAGCTCAGTCCGACTATCGTGCAGGCATACCGGAACCGGATCCTGAACATCCATCCGGCTCTGCTTCCTGCGTTCGGGGGGAAGGGAATGTACGGTCATCACGTTCACCAGGCCGTACTCGATTACGGCTGCAAGGTTACCGGCGTTACAGTGCACATCGTGACGGAGGAATACGACGCGGGGCCGCCCGTCATTCAGCGCTGTGTACCGGTGCTGGACGACGACACGGTGGAGACGCTGGCGGCGCGCGTCCTGGAGGTAGAGCATCAAGTGTACGCAGAGGCTCTCCAGTACTTCGCGGAGGGGCGGGTTCAGGTGGAGGGTAGGCGCGTGCGGATCCTGCCGAGGCCGGCCTAATGCGAGCGTGCGCGGGGCGAAGTCGCTCGTTCCTGACCGGATCCTGGTTTGTAGTCCTCGTCTTGGCTTGCCGGACCACAGGCCCGGCGGAGGATCTCGTCGAGGTGACCTCGGCCGTTCCTGGAGTTGTGGTAGACCTCAAATACGCAACGCAGGATAATTTCACGGGGCGTGTGCTTTACGACACCTCCTGCTGCTTTCTGCGCCGCGGAACGGCCGAAAAATTGCGCAGGGTCCAGCTCCGTCTGGAGAAGAGAGGATACCGCCTGAAGATTTGGGATGGTTACCGTCCCCTGTTCGTCCAGAAGCGGATGTGGGAATTGGTCCCCGACCCCCGCTTCGTGGCGGACCCGCGGGTCGGTTCCCGTCACAATCGGGGCGCAGCGGTGGACGTGACGCTCGTCGATTCGTCCGGGCGCGAGCTCGAAATGCCGACCGGGTTCGATGACTTCAGCGAGCGTGCCCGCCGAGACTATGACGGCTGCTCCCCGGAGGCCAAGAGAAACCGCCAGATCCTCGAAGACGCAATGCGCGCAGAAGGATTCGTGCCGTTGCCCTCCGAGTGGTGGCACTTCGATGACGCGGACTGGCGGAAGTACAAGGTAGTCGACATCCCGATCCGCGAGCTCGTCCAACGATCGAAGAGGCAAGAGTAGTCGGAGTGGATCGCGAATGAACGGTCTCTTGAAGATCCGTCGCGCCGTGATGAGCGTCTCGGACAAGCGCGGGATCGAAGAATTCGCGCGGGCGTTGACGACGCGCGGGGTGCAGCTTGTGGCCACCGGGGGTACCGAGCGCGCGCTTCGTGAGGCCGGGATAGCCGTAACCTCCGTTTCCGAGATCACCGGCTTCCCCGAAATCCTTGGCGGGCGCGTGAAGACCTTGCACACCCGCTTGTTGGCTGGCATTCTGGCACGCAAGGACGATCCTACGCACAGCCGCCAGCTCGAAGAGCTCGGCATTCCCCCCGTAGATCTGGTGGTCGTGAACCTGTACCCGTTCGAGAAGACCGTGGCGCAGGCCTCGGTCTCCCTCGATGAAGCCCTCGAGCAGATCGACATCGGCGGCCCCACCATGATCCGGGCGGCGGCCAAGAACTTCCCCTCCGTGGCGGTAGTGGTGGATCCAGAAGACTATCCGCTGATCCTTGAGGAGCTGGACGCGCACGGCGGGTCGCTTACCCTGGAGACGAGGAAGCGCCTTGCCGCAAAGGTATTCGCCCGTACAGCCCAGTACGACGCACAGATCGCTCGCTACCTCGCGGATGGAGGGACGGGACTCTCGGAAGTGTTCTCGCTGACCGCTGTAAAGCACACCCCGCTGCGCTACGGGGAGAATCCACACCTGGCGGCTGCCTTTTACGCCGCCGAGCCTCGGCGGGGGCTGGCGCAGCTGAAGCAGCTTCAGGGCAAGGAACTCTCGTTCAACAACCTCCTCGACGTGGACGCCGCTGTGGGCCTCGTCCTCGAGTTTGAGGAACCGGCGGTGTGCATCGTCAAACACAACAATCCGTGTGGCGTGGGGACGGGCTCTTCGCTTCCCGACGCCTACGAGAAGGCTCTGGCCTGTGACCCGGTATCGGCGTTCGGCGGCATTGTCGCCTGTAACCGGCAGGTCGATCGGACGCTGGCTGAGAAGCTTTCCGCCATCTTTCTGGAGGTGGTGGTGGCGCCCGCCTTCTCTCAGGAGGCTGTGGAGCTTCTGGGCCGAAAGAAGAACCTGCGGCTGCTCACGTTGCCGTACGACCAGCGTCGGGTGCGTGGCGACTGGGATGTACGTTCGGTTTGGGGCGGGTGGCTCGTCCAGGAGTTCGACGCCTCTACGGCAGGGGATTTTGACCACGCGCGCGTCGTGACCCAGAGGGCCCCGAGCGACAGCGAATGGGAAGCGCTCCGCTTCGCGTGGAAGGTGGCTCGCTGGGTGAAGTCGAACGCCGTGGTGTTTGCGGCAAGCGATCGCACGCTCGGCATCGGCGCGGGGCAGATGAGCCGCGTGGACTCGGTGCACCTTGCGGCCTGGAAGGCCGGAAAGGCGGGCCTTTCCCTGGCGGGCAGCGTTCTGGCCTCGGATGCCTTCTTTCCCTTCCGGGACGGGGTAGATGCCGCCGCGGAGGCGGGGGCCACGGCGATCGTCCAGCCCGGCGGCTCGGTGCGCGACGAGGAGGTGATTCGAGCTGCCGACGAGCACGGATTAGCCATGGTATTCACCGGGGTGCGCCACTTCCGGCATTAGACAGGAGCAAGTCGGCTGTACAGCGAGACGAGTACGGATTCCAAACCTGAGGAAGCGGAATGCCATTCTCTTTCTTCGGTCTGTTCGGCAACGACATTGCCATGGACCTCGGCACGGCGAACACGCTGATCTTCGTGCGCGGCAAGGGCATCGTGCTCAACGAGCCTTCGATTGTGGCCATCCGGCGCAGCGACCAGGAGATCGTGGCCTACGGCTCCGAGGCCAAGGAGATGGTGGGGCGAACTCCCGGAGAGATTACAACGGTGCGACCGCTGCGGGATGGTGTGATCGCCGATTTTGAGCTGGCCGAGAGGATGATCCGCTACTTCGTCCGGAAGGCCCAGGGCAATCGCTTCGTCCGGCCGCGAATGGCCATTGCCATTCCTTCCGGGATCACGGAGGTGGAAAAGCGGGCGGTCCGGGACTCGGCGGAGCACGCAGGCGCCCGGGAGGTGGTGCTGATCGATGAGCCAATGGCGGCGGCCATCGGCGTCGGCCTCCCCGTGGAAGAGCCGGTAGGGAGTATGATCGTCGACATCGGGGGAGGGACCACGGAAATCGCCGTGATCTCGTTGTCCGGCATCGTCACCGACATTTCGATCCGCGTGGCCGGCGACGAGATGAACGAAGCGATCATCCAGTACCTCAAGCGGAAGCACAACTTACTCATCGGGGAGAATACCGCCGAGCAGATTAAGGTGACCATCGGTTCGGTGCCACCGCGAAAGCCTGAAGGCCAGATGACCATCAAGGGCAGGGATGTGGTGGCGGGTATTCCTAAGACCATCACGATTGGAGCCGAAGAGATCCAGGAGGCGCTGGCGGAGACTACAGCGGCCATCGTCGACGCCGTCCGGCTTTGCCTCGAGCGGACCCCTCCGGAACTTTCAGCCGATATTCTGGATCGCGGCCTGATCCTCTCCGGCGGGGGGGCTTTGCTCAAGGGACTGGACGAGCGCCTTCGCCAGGAGACGGGCCTGCCGGTCTTCGTCGCCGACGATCCCCTGACGTGCGTCGTCCGGGGCACGGGCAAGGTGCTCGAAGATTTGCCCAGGTACGAGAAGGTTCTCAGCAAGGTGAAACGCTATTAGCGCGGGGCTTCGGGTCTGCGTCCGTCGCGGCGCGCACAGGACCGGCGGCAGACGCCCAGCCTCGGATAGATCAAGGCTGAGGAGATCCAGGCTTTGGAGACGGGTCGGAGAGAGAAATGCGGGTGACACTGCGGGAGTGGGCGGAATTCGGCGCGTCCATCGTTCTCTCTCTGGCCTTGCTGGCAAGCAACGACGATCGGCCAGTGCAACTCGTACGGGCCACGGCGATCTCCTTCGCGGGGGCCGTCCAGGAGCAGGTCAGTCGCGTGACCCGAACCTTTGGCCTATCTCGCCAGGTAGCGCGGCTGATGTCGGAGAATGCTGCGCTTCTTCTGGAGTTGGCCCGTTACCGGGACGCGGCTCTTGAGAACCAGCGCCTGCGCGCATTGCTGGGCTTCAAGGAGCGCGCCCCCTATCCGCTCCTTCCAGCCGAAGTAGTTGCCCACAGCGGGAACTCCGCCATCCATTCCATTACGATCAACGTGGGAAGCGCCGACGGCGTGCGAAGAGATGCCCCCGTGGTGACCTCCCAGGGATTGGTGGGCAAGGTCTACCTGACGGGTTCGGACTATTCCCTGGTCCACGTTCTTCTCGATCGCAATTTCCGCGCGGCGGCGATGGTAGAACGATCGCGCGTTCACGGAATCCTGCGCTGGAGCGGCGGCGATTATTGCCTGTTGGATGATGTGCCCATCCGTTCGGATGTGCGGTTGGGCGACGTAATCGTGACCTCTGGCCTGGGCGGAATTTTCCCCCCCGGAATCCGCATTGGGGTGGTGGTTCAGGTATCCGAAGATGCGACCAGTCTGTTCAAGCAGGTGTACGTTAAACCCTACGTGGATTTCAGTCGCCTCGAGGAGGTGGCGGTTATCCTCCCGGCGGTCCACAGCGCGCGAGTGGGGGGATGAGGCGGCTTGGCTTTTTCCTGCTCGCGTGCGCCGCGGCCGTTGCACTCCAGTCTACCGTAGTAGGTCTTCTCGAGATCGCCGGGACACGGCCCAATCTCCCCCTTCTGCTTCTCTTGGCTTTCTCCCTGCGCCTAAGCATCCTGGAATCGATTGGCCTTGCATTCCTTGTGGGACTGATGGCCGACCTGGCCATGGGGGCGCCAGTCGGTCTGAGCTCCCTCGGATTCACGTTGGCCGCATTTCTCGTGCGCGTGCCTACGCAGGAGTGGGTTCACGTCAGTTACCAGCGAATGGCGGCTATCTGGGCGGTAGGTGCGGCCGTCTACGAGGGCCTGGTCTACAGCATCCTTTGTTTGGGTTCCGAACTCGGGCTCATGGGAGCTTTGCTTCGCTTTACACTCCCCGCGATCGCCTACGACGTGGCCTTCGGGGTGCTGATCCTCGCTGCTCTGCCTCAGGCCTGGTGGAGGAGGCTTTAGAGGGGCTGGATGCCGGAGACAGGCCCATTGGTGGGGTAGGGAATCCTTAGGGAAGGGTACGACGGTAGGGCGGACAGGCCGTGGCGAAAAGTGGACTCGACATCGAAGCCCGAAGAAGGGTGGTGGCGTGGATCCTGGGCGCTGCGCTCCTGATCCTGGCGGGAAGGCTGTTCCAGCTTCAGGTCGTCCAGCACGAAGTTTATTTCCGGCAGTCGGAGAAGAACCGCGTTCGCGTGATCACCCTCGAACCGCCACGCGGCCAGATCTACGATCGCAATCACCGGCCGCTTGTAGAAAACCTTCCCTGCTACACTCTTTCGGTGCTGCCCCATCATTACCGGGGACGAGAGGATCTCCTGGTCAGCCTGGCTTCATTTGTGGGGGCGAACCCGGAAGAGATGGCCCGCAGTGTGCGTCAAGGCCAGCGGGCCGAGTTCCTCCCTGTGAAGGTGCGACGCGACATGCCGTTTGAGCTTCTGGCACGGGTTCAAGAGCGTTGGCTCGATTTCCCAGGGCTGGTCATTGAGACAGAACCCAAGAGGACCTACACGGGCATGTCGCGCTTGTCGCATGTGCTGGGCTATCTGGGGGAAGTGGCAGAGTCCGAGCTCAAGGCGCTGAAGGACCAGGACTACCGAACGGGAGACATCATCGGGAAGACGGGCCTCGAACGCCAGTACGAGAAGGTTCTGCGGGGGAGGAGAGGGTACCAGTACGTGGAAGTGGATGCCCTCGGGCGAGAGATCCGGACCCTGCCCATGGAGAAATGGATCCCGCCTTCGCCTGGACTTGACCTCGTGCTCGCGATTGACGACCGGCTCCAGGCCAAGCTGGAATCCCTCCTCGAGGGGAAAAGAGCGGCGGGGGTATTCCTTGATCCAAGGAATGGCGAGGTGCTGGCGCTGGCCAGCTCTCCGAGCTACGATCTCCAGTGGTTCGCAGGTGTCCTCAACCCGGCGGTCTGGGATTCTCTCGTCTCCCATCCCGACAAGCCGCTTCTGAACCGGGTGACCCAGGGGCTTTACCCACCAGGCTCGACCTACAAGCTGATCACCGCTCTGGCGGGAGTAAACGACGGCGTTTTCTCCCCGGAGAGCCGTGTCAGTTGCGGGGGAGGCCTCAGCTACGGTGGGCGCTTCTTTGCCTGCTGGTACGGGCAGGGGCACGGTTCCCAGGACCTGTACGGGGCCATTGCCCACAGCTGCAACGTGTACTTCTACACGATGGGGATGCGTGTGGGGCTTGAGCGCTGGGCCCGATACTCTCGACTCCTCCGCTTCGGTCAACCGACGGGGATCGATCTCCCGGCAGAGCGAGCGGGCCTGGTGCCCGATGCTCACTACATGGACACGCGTTACGGGAAGGGCAATTGGGTGGGCGGGACGATGTTGAACCTGGCCATAGGACAGGGAGACCTGTTGACCACGCCTCTGCAGATGGCGCAGCTTGCAATGGTGATTGCCAACCGCGGCAAAGGGTTTGTCCCCCACGTGGTGAAAGCCTTAGAGAACCCCCTTACGGGGAAGCAGATGCCGGTGCGCGTGGACAGCTTTGTGGTCCGGGAGATCAGGCCGGAGGTATTCGAGGTGGTTCGGGAGGGTATGCGGGAGGTTGTGAACGGCGCTGGGGGGACGGGTCGAGGCTGCGCCCTGGGCGACGTGATCGTGGCCGGGAAGACCGGCACCGCACAGAATCCGCACGGGGATCCGCACGGCTGGTTTATCGGGTTCGCGCCCTACGACGCGCCAGAGGTCGCCTTTTGTGTGTTCGTGGAGAACGGCGGAAGTGGGAGTGGGGCGGCGGTGCCGATCGTCCGCGAGGTCCTGCGCCTGTACTTCGACGAGGTTCGTGTGTCGGCCCCCGCACAGATGGCAGCCGCTCCCTCGCGCTCCCTCTCTTCGCTGGCACGGTAGGGGAGGGCGATGGGCCATAGCTGGAGATATCGGCTCGAACACCTGGACAAGCCGCTCGTGGTGGCGACGGCGCTGCTCCTCGGCCTTGGCCTTGTCGCCTTGTACAGCGCCTGCGCTCAAGCTGGCGACAGCCCGTGGGCGGGAAATTTTGGACGGCAGCTAGGGTGGCTGGCTTTGGGTTTCGTGGGTTTTGTGTTGGCGTGCGTGGTGTCGCTGCAGCTGCTGAATTACCTGGCGTACTTCCTCTACGGCGTGTCGGTGATCCTTCTCGTGCTGCTCCTGCTTTTCGGCAAGGGCCCGGGGGTTGCACGCTGGCTTGCCCTGGGGCCGGTGCAAATTCAGCCGGCGGAACTGGCCAAGGTAGCCCTGGTGCTGGCTTTGGCCCGCTTCCTGAGCGATACCACCACCGACCTGGACCGGACCGTAGACCTTCTCAAGGCCTTTGGCCTGGCCCTGGTGCCGATGGCCTTGGTGGCCAAACAGCCCAATCTGGGCACTGCGATGGTCTTCGGGGCTGTGCTGTTGCCTATGCTCTTCTGGGCCGGGCTCTCTTTGTCTTCGCTTTTCATCATCGTCTCCCCCATGTTGAGCTTTGTCGCCGCCTTCCACAAGGTCGCGCTGGTCGGGGTTTTGGTGCTGGTGATCCTGGCCCTGGTGATCCTGCGGGCAAGCCCCCGCAAGATCGTCTTGGCTCTGGCGCTAAACATCGCAGCGGCTCTGGCCGCTCCGATGCTATGGAACCAGCTGCACGACTACCAGCAGCAGCGTATCCTGGCATTCCTCGGGCTCAAGCAGGACCCGATGGGACTGAGCTACCAGGTCATTCAGTCGAAAGTGGCCATTGGCTCGGGAGGGATCTGGGGAAAAGGCCTCTTGCACGGGACGCAGACCCATTTGCGTTTCCTTCCCGCACAGCACACCGACTTCATCTTCTCCGTCATCGGGGAGGAGCTCGGTTTCGTGGGGACGATGGCAGCGCTTTGCCTGTTTGCATTCTTTCTCTACCGCTGCCTGAAGATCGCGACGCAGGCAAGAAATGCGTTCGCGAGCTACGTGGTCATGGGGGTGTTTTCCGTGTTCGCGTGGCACATTCTGGTCAACGTGGGTATGGCTGTGGGGATTATGCCTGTCACGGGACTCCCATTGCCCTTCATGAGCTACGGAGGCAGTTTTCTGCTCGCCTCGTTGATCATGGTTGGGCTTGTGGCCAATGTCTCAATGCGGTGGGACGAGTATTGAGGGAGGAGACATTTGCACCCGGTTCTCTTTCGCATCGGACCCCTTCAGCTCCATAGCTACGGGGTCATGCTGGCCATCGGGTTTGCCGCGGGAATCTGGATTACCGTCCGCCGGGCACCCCGATACGGTATCGAGCGCAACACCGTCATGGACCTGGCCACGGTCATCATCCTGAGCGCCATCATCGGCTCCCGCGCCATGTACGTCGTATTTCATCTGGACGAATTTCGCGGCCACTGGGCGGACACCTTCAGCCCATTTCAGAGCACTGGGGAGTTCGGATTAGCTGGGTTGACGTTCCTGGGTGGCCTGCTCCTCGCGCTTGGGAGCTCTTTCCTTTACGTGCGCTGGAAGAAGCTGCCCTTCCTGCGGGTGGCGGACCTGGTGATGCCGGCCATGGCCCTGGGATTGTTCTTTGGACGGATCGGCTGCTTCCTCAACGGTTGCTGCTTCGGTCTCCCCTGTTCGGGACCCCTGTGCGTGGTGTTTCCGCCCGAAAGCCCTGCTGGCGCTACCTTCCCGGGAACACCAATTTACCCCACCCAGCTGTTCTCTTCCATGGGAGCTCTCGGGATCTTTGGACTCCTCCTTGTGCTGGAGCGCCACCGCAGATTTGACGGGTTCGTGTTCTACGGGGCCCTTATCCTATATGGCCTGGGTCGATTTACCATCGACTTCTTGCGCTACTACGAGAGCCAGATGCTGGTAGTGCAATGGGGCAATGTGCACGTGAGCGTCAACCAGTTGATCAGCCTTGGGCTCGCCCTGTCGGGTGCGGGCATGCTCTGGGTCAACTTGCGACGCAAGAAACCCGCTGGAGGGAGCCCCTCGGCGCGGTAAGGCCCAGGTTCAAGGATCGCAGCGTTCGCAACGGCCTGCCCGTTGCGCAGGAGCCGGTGATTCGAATCTGGACGGAAGCAAAGGCCAGGGGGGCGTGCGAAAGCGCGAGAGGATTGTTCCCCTTGCGTCGCGCGTCGGGCCACGCGGGGCGGTGGGGAAGCTCCCAAAAAGCTTTTGCAATTGGGTGGTGTTTCGTCTAAATTGAGCCGAGTTTGTGAAGGCGGGCACCCTGGGTCACTCGACCTTGCGGGAGGTAACCATGACGATCAAGGAAGAGAAGAGGGACGGTATAGCGGTACTCACGGTGAAAGGCAAGATGATGGGGGGACCGGAGACGGCTGCCCTCCACCAGAAGGTGAAAGACCTCATTGCGGAAGGCGTGAAGAAAGTTGTGATCGACCTCTCCGGGGTGAAATGGTTGAATAGCTCCGGACTGGGAGTGCTGATGGGGGCGATGACGTCGCTGCGGAATGCCGGAGGGGATCTGAAGCTCTCCGGTGTGACGGACAAGGTCCAAAGCCTGTTCATGATCACCAAGCTCATCACCATTTTCGACACCTACGATACCCCGGAAGAGGCCGTGGCCGCGTTCCAGAGCTAAGGTGCTTTCCTATTCGAGAGGTATTCGGTACCCACGAGGGTCGGCCCGCGCCGGCCCCTTATTGTATCTACCCGCGAGCACACTTACGCCGGAAGAACAATGATGCCCGCTGCGCCGGGTCCAGGCGTACCTGAGTACAAACGGAACTACTGGCGTTACCAATACGAGCTCGCCCGGCTGTACCTCATCCCACTTCTGCGGGAGTGGGGAATCGACGTCCGTGGCCGCAGGGTCTTGGATGTCGGGTGCGCGGAGGGGGGTGTTCTGGTGGCGTGCATCGAGGAAGGGGCAGAGGCCATCGGCCTTGAACTGAGTCCGAGCCGCGCGGAGTTAGCCAAAATCCTGGCGGCCGAGCGGGGCATCGATCTCCGTGTGCACGTGGGGGATGTTCTGGATCCGGGCACCGTCGCGGATCTTCCCCGGCCCTTCGATCTTGTCATCCTGCGCGACGTTCTTGAGCACGTGTCAGACAGGCTCCGTGCGCTCCTGCACGTTCGCCACGTGCTCGACCCGGAGCACGGTAGGGCGCTGATCTCATTCCCGCCGTTTTACTCCCCTTTCGGCGGACATCAGCAGATGCTGGGCTCGCGATTTCGTCTGCTTCCCTATTGGCATATCCTTCCGGACCCAGTTTTTCGCTGGCTGGCCAGCTTCCTTCGAAAGATGGATCGGCAGCCGTACATCCTGGACGAGATGGTTCTCTTTCGGCGAGACCGGCTGTCGCTCGGCCGTTTCCAGCGGCTGATCCGGCAGGCCGGGCTGGAGGTCGTGGACTCCGTGTGCTACCTGTCGCGGCCAAGCCACAAGCTGAGATACGGATGGCCGGTGATTCGGGCCGGCGTGCTGGGGCGTTTGCCCGTGGTCCGGGAGCTACTGGTCTCCGGTGCCTATTATTTGCTCGCGGTTGGAGGCGACGCCGCTTCTGAACGGCCGGCTCAAGGAAGGGATGTCGGGAAGTAGGCGATTGGCTGATCGGTCGAGCCAGGCCGGGAGGTTTCGGGTAGGCTGCGGGTCGGAGGAGAATTCACAAATACGATGGCGGAAGAGCAGGAGAACTACCTCCTCACGACGGGCAAGCACTCGCTGATCTACGGGCTGGGAACCGTAGCGGCAAAGCTCGTGGGTCTCGTGCTATTGCCTTTGTACTCCAAATCAGTCCCGGTAGAGGAGTTTGGACTGTACGGCTTGTTGGAGGTTCTGAGTCAGGTACTGGTTCAGTCGCTGGCCCTTGGGCTGCCCGTAGCCACGTTCCGCTATCTCCGGCTGGCCAAGACCCCCCAGGAAAGTCGCAAGGTGGTCAGCACGTCCCTGGCTGGGATCGCTGCCGCTACGTTGATCCTCCTACCGGGCGTATTCTACCTCGAATTCCGCGTGCTCGTGCAAGCGGGTGTTCTGGAGCTTCCCTCAAGCCTCGAGCAAAGCCGCTTTGCCTGGATCTTGGCCCTCCAGCTTGCCGATGTGGCGTTCACCTGTCTTCTGGGGGTACCGCTGAATCTCCTGCGCCTGGAGGGCAGGGCCGGCGCGTTTACAATTCTTTCCCTGATCCGGTTCGCCTCGGTCCTGGTCCTCAATCTGATTACGGTCGGTAGCTTGGGCATGGGGGTGCTCGGCATCTTCCTTTCGCAGGCCGTGAGTTCCTTGCTGGCGTTTCTGGGGCTTGTCCCTTACGTAGCCAAGCGGAGTGCCCTGGGGGTGGACGGTTCACTCCTGGGCCAGATGATCGGATATGGCTTGCCCCTGGTCCCAGTCAGCTTAAGCGTTCTGCTTCTGAACATCGGCAACCGTTACGTCGTGAGCGCGTTTGGCGGACTGGAGGACGTGGCACGCTACACGTTCCTGCAAAGGATCGGGGGCAGCCTGAACATGTTCCTCTTCCAGCCCTTCCAGCTGGGCTATTTCCCGATGCTCTGGAGGGTGTGGGGAACACCCCAGCTGGAGCGGTTCCAAAGCCGGTCGATGACCTATTTCACCCTTGCCGGGGTCTGGATCACCCTTGGACTTGCGCTTTTCTCGCAGGAGATCGTACGGGTGTTACTGCGCAATCCAGTCTACTGGTCGGACCATGATCTGGTGCCGATCGTGGCACTGTCCTTTGTGATCTACGGCATGTCGTACGTGGCCCAGGCATCGTTCCATCTGACGGGCAAGACCTACTGGATTGCTTTGCTCTTCGTGGCGGGGATGTTCCTCAATTTGTGCCTCAGCTGGCTGACTGTTCCGACCGGGGGCGTAAGAGCTGCGGCGCTTGCCATTCTTGCGTCCTACGTCCTCGTGCTCGTAGCGAGCCTTCCTCTGGCGGCCCGCTACCATCGCTTTCACTATGAGCGGCGGCGCCTTGCCCTGGTCGCCCTCGTGGGCGCTGCAATCAGTCTCGCGGCCACCTGGGTGGGAAGAGTTGCGGAAACCGGCGCAAAGACCGGGATCCTCTTGCGCCTTCTCCTTCTGGGGATGTTCCCGTTGGTGCTGGGCCTATTCCGCTTCTACACACGCGACGAGCGAAAGTATCTGGTTCGACTAAAGGAGGTGGTGGGACTTGCCGGGAAGTGAGACCGACGCAACTTTGCCGCTGTTTCGCGATATTCCAGAGTTGAAGTCGTCTGTCTGCTGGCTCTGTGGCGCACCTACCCCACACGGCTACGTGTTTTGCTCCAAGTGCACACCACCGTACGGCAAGCAGGTTCTGCTGCGCTCCCCGGACAGGAGAAAAGGGAAGGCCGTCTTCGTGGGCACGATCCCTATTGCGCACGTGATCGCCCGCCGAATCCTCGGTTGGCGGATCGTCAAGTGGTGGATGGGGACCGATGCCCTCACCATGTGGATGTGCCCGCCCGGGATAGCTCGGTGGAAGGTCCTCGCACACCGGTGGAAGATGAGGCTGCTGGAGCCCCTGATCAGCGAACACTGGGTGACGGGTCGGAATCTCATCGCTGATCTGAGTCGGGCGCGGGGTATCGACGGGAAGAAGCTTAGAATCGTCTATTGGCCCGGGCGCTTCCAGAGCCCGGTTAGGCGGGAGCCTCACCCCGGCTTCAACGTCCTCTACTACGATCCCGGGGGCGGGACCTTCAAGCGCTGGGTGTACGGGATCGACGTGATCGAGGAACTGAGGCGCCGTTTTCCCAACGTCAACTGGATCCGCCTGGACGGGACTCAGGACACAAGCCGAATCCTCCCCACCGTCGACGTTTACATCCGGCCGACGCGGCACGACGGTGCCCCACGAATTGTCGAGGAGTGCCGGATCAGTGGAATCCCCGTGATCTTCAGCGAAGATGGCAAGCCGGACGTCCAACGGATCGCAGCGGAGCTCCAGACCCTCGTCGAAGCCAAGACCCGCAATTCCGCCTGAGGTGGGGGCAAAGGACTGAACACGGTCGCCATGCCGACGGGACACCCACGGTAGGTCGCCGAGGGGTCGAAAGCCGAAATCACGGGTGCTGCGCACGGACCAACACTCCCGAGGCCCGAAGGCCATGGTTTAGAGCAGGAGTGGTCGCGGAGGAGAGGAGTCGTGACGGCCTAATGGGGGATACCGCCCAGAGTTCCTCCCATTGACCTGTTTCGTTGAATGAGCGCCGGCTTAATCTGGCCCGCAGGTTTGCGCGGGAGTGAACACATGGGGTCACGAGGGCCGTGCGCCGGCGGTCGCCGCGGGGAGTCGGGCTGCTTTGGGGATGAGGAGACGATCGCCGAATCGACCAGGTCCCGCGTGGGCAAGTCACCAAGGAAGAACACCCCAGGCGACCGAACGATTCGAACTGCAGAGAAAGCGGCGAATGCCCATCCGCTGCGGGGGTCCATGGTTGGCGGCCCCGCGGTGCCCACCCTTTGGTCCTCAATGCTCCGGCCCGTGAGGTCCTGCACTGCTCGACAGCCTTGCCTTTTCGAGACTCGTTGCTTCGACTGGGGACGGTGGTAGCCTCTGGCCTGCCCGGTATTCCGGTCATGGCACATCCCCTGTGGGAGGAAGCGGACGGCCGGGTTTGGGGCGGCCGATGGAATGGGTCCCCTGAGCCCGCTCGATCGGTTTCGCCGCGCGAGGGGGAAAAGCAGCGCGAGCCAAGTCTGAGCGCGAGCGATGGGGGCAGGACAGTACCTTCGAAAGGGGCCCACTGTTCAGGGATGGCTCGAAGGCTCCTCGAGCGCTGATTCCACCCCACGCTAGGGTTGCCCGTGCCCCGGGTGGGGCGAGCGGCTGTTTCTGCAGGAGGAGCCGAAGCGAAGAGGATCGCGCCCAGGACGGCAGGCTCGGTCTCGGCCCGGCGAACGGCGGGACGAGGATCGGGGCCGCTGTGGTCAAGGGGACCCACTCATCTCCCGCTTCGCAGCGGCGACCCCGTCCGTCACCCATCGACCACAGGGGGACTGGCTTCGTGGTGTTCCCCACTTGGTCATCGCAAAACGCGGGAGGGGCGAAAATTCCACTTGACAAAGTGGGAAGAAACGCCTATGTTCTACCACAAATCACCACAATTCCCCACAATCCTCCCCAGACCCGCAGATCGGAGGGCACGTTGATCTCGGCAATGGAAGGGCGCTACCGCTGCAGCATTGACGAGAAGGGGCGCATTGCCTTCCCCGCTCCCCTCCGGAAAGCTCTGTCCCCCGAGGCGGATGATACCCTCGTGCTGGTCAAGGGTGTGGAGCCCTGTCTGTACGCATTCCCCGCCGACATCTGGCAAAAGTTCAAAGCCAGCCTGCTGGAGCGCCCGATGGACTTTCGCACCCGCATGGCAGTGACGCGCCTGTGGGGATTGAATGTGAAGTATGTCACCTTCGACAAGCAGGGCAGGATCCAGATACCCGCCGATTTCGCGGCTCACGCCCAGCTCGGCGACGAGGCGGTTGTGGGTGGGGCATTCAACCGGTTTGAAATCTGGAACCCCGATCTTCTGGAAAAGGACCTGCAAAGCTCCGCCGAGACGTTCATGAAAGAGCTGGGCGAGATCATGGACTTCAAGCTCTGATGGGGGACTACGTGGACACGTCCGAACAGCCGGTCTTCCACGTTCCAGTCCTGCTCAAGGAAGCAGTGGATCTACTGGTTTGGGACGCGCAGGGGCGCTACGTAGATGCGACCATCGGCGGTGGCGGCCATGCGGACGAGATTCTCAGTCGACTTCGGCCGCCTGGCAAACTCCTGGGGATTGATTGGGATCCCGATGCGATCCAAATCGTCGCGCGTCGGTTTCTCGATCGGAAAGACCAGGTGACGATCGTTTGCGGCAATTTCGCCGATCTGGATCGCATCGCAATGGAGCAGGCCTTAGCCCCGGTGCACGGAGTGCTCTTCGATTTGGGAGTCTCCTCGTGGCAGATCGATAGGCCGGAGCGTGGGTTCAGCTTCGATCGGGACGGACCCCTGGATTTCCGGATGGATCCTCGTCAGAAGCTTACCGCGTTTGAGCTTGTCAACCGCGCCCCGGCGGAGCATCTGGAGCGGATGATCCGGGAGTACGGCGAGGAAAGGTACGCGGCAAGGATCGCACGCCTGATTGTCGAGCGACGTGCCGCTCAGCCGATCTCGACCACGCGCCAGCTGGCTCAGATTGTGCGCACAGCTGTCCGCGGGCCGCACGTGGCCAAGAGCCTGGCGCGTGTCTTCCAGGCCATTCGGATCGCGGTCAATCGCGAGCTCGAGAATCTGGAACGGGGGCTTGCCGCTGCGGAATCCGTGCTGTGTCCGGGCGGCCGCGTGGTGGTGATCTCGTACCATTCCCTCGAGGATCGGACGGTAAAGCAGTTTTTCCGCGCCGGCGAGCGCCGGTGTGTCTGTCCTCCAGAAGCTCCGGTCTGTAGGTGCGGGCGTCCCGGAAGGCTCCGTGTCTTGACCAGGCGCCCCATCCGTCCGTCGGAGGACGAAGTAAGGCGAAATCCAAGGGCGCGAAGTGCTCGTCTACGTGCCGCCGAAAAAGTGGGCGAAGGGAGCCCGTAGCCGCCGAGGGGTGAGGATCGGCCAAGCCCCGCCGGTCGGCCGCACCCCACGCTCGCTGGACCACGCAGGAGCCTTTCGGCACATCGTTCCTGCGTCCTCGGACTGGACAAGATGGGTCCGATGGGCCCTGGTCTGTACCCTGATCGGGCTTTTCTGGATCTGGCAGAGGACCATGGTTGTGAAGGTGGGGCGCGAGGTGCACCGCCTGCAGATGGAAAGGCGCCAGCTTGTGGATGAGGTGAGGGATCTCCGCGCCTTGTACGCTCGACTGAGCAGCTTCGAGACCGTGCAGAAGCGCACAGCACGCGAGCTGGGTTTCGCCTCTCCTCCTCTTCGCATTCTGGAAGTGGAAGACTGACTTTCGGGCAGGCTTCGCCCTTCGACCACCTTGGCTTGCGAGGCATACCGTAGATGACGAAGGTGAGCCCAGGCACAGAGGATGAAGCCGCTCGCTCCCGATTCCAGGTCGTTCGAATTGCCTTCCTCACAGTGTGGGCTGTCGTATTTCTCCGGACCGCGTGGGTTCAACTTGCGCAGGGGAAAAAGTACACCAAGATGGCCGAGCAACGTTACATCAGCGTGATCCAGGTGGATCCGGAGCGCGGGCTCATTCGGGATCGGAATGGACAGCCTCTGGTTCTGAATCGCACCACGTACTCACTGGCCGCTGACCCAAAACTGATTGAGGCCCCCAGACAGGTGGCAGCGAGGCTGGCGCGTCTCCTCGGCGGAGACGGCGCGCAATACGAGGCCAAATTGCGGCGCAAAGACACGCGTTTCGTCTGGCTTGCGCGCGGCCTCTCGCGCCAACTCGCCGAACAGATTCGGGACATGGAGATTCCCGGCCTGCGGCTGGTCCGTGAGAGCAAGAGGGCCTACCCACACGGACGGCTCGCCAGCCCGATTCTGGGGTTTGTCGGCGCGGAGGGACGCGGCCTGAGCGGCCTCGAGTTCGCCTACGACGAGGAGCTTCGAGGTAAGCCAGGCGTGGCCTATCTTCAGAGGGACGCCCGCCAGGGGCGCTACTTCGAGGTCTCCCATCCCGCCCAGGAGGCAATCCCCGGAAACGACTTGATCCTCACCATTGACTACTCCGTGCAGGAGATCGTGGAACAGGAGTTGGAGGCCACACTGGACGAGTTCCGCGCCGAAAGCGGCACGGTCGTCGTTCTCCGCCCATCCGCGGGGGAAATCCTTGCGCTGGCTGACTTACCTTCCTTCGATCCTGCCCAGGCCGAGCGCTTTCCCCCCGAGCGATGGCGAGTGAGAGCCGTCACGGACCCGTACGAGCCGGGCTCCACCTTCAAGCTGGTGACCATCTCCAGCGTGCTGGAGGAAGGGATCCATCAGCCCGCCGACTTGATTCCCGTCCACGGTGGCCGGCTTGTCTACAAAGGCAAGCTCATCGAGGATGTGGAGCCCCATGACGTGCTCACGGTGCAGCAGGTGTTCGAAGTATCCAGCAACGTCGGCACGGCAAAGCTGGGAACCATGCTTCCCCCTGCTTCCCTCTACGGGATGGCGCGCGCGTTTGGGTTCGGCGCCCCCACAGGGATTGAGCTTCCCGGCGAAGTGCCTGGGATCCTCAAGCCGCCGAATGAGTGGTCAGGCTGGACTCCGGCGATGATCGCAATCGGCTACGAAGTGGCGGTGACGCCTCTCCAGCTGGCCATGGCCTACGCGGCCGTCGCCAATGACGGGATTCTGGTGCGTCCCCATATTGTCCGCGAGATTCGAAGCCGCGATGGCAAGACCAAGTGGCGGTTTCGCCCAGAGCCGGTACGCCGCGTTCTGGACAAGCAAACGGCCCAGACCCTTAAGACCCTATTGCGCGGAGTAGTGGAGCGAGGCACGGGAGTCAACGCAAGAGTGCCAGGTCTCCGCATTTACGGCAAGACCGGTACAGCACAGCGCTACGATGTCGCACACGGCACGTACAAGAACCTCGGGTACGCGGCATCGTTCGTCGGATTTGCTGAGACCGAGGAAGACACCGTACTGATCCTGGTAGTGATCCGGAATCCGAAGGGGGCTTACTACGGGTCGGTGGTGGCGGCACCTCTGTTCCGGCGGATCCTTGTGCGGATGTTGCGATTGCCCGGACAGAACCGCTCCATCCTTGCCCAGTCCGGTCCGCAAAGGAGGGAAACAGTGATCGTACACAACTCGGAAACCGTGGTGGTCCCCGACGTACGGAACCGTACCGTGGAAGTGGCTCAGCGGATCCTGCGCGATCTGGGATTGCGCGCCGAGGCAGAAGGCGAAGGATCCCTGGTGGCGGCCCAGGACCCCGCCCCTGGGTTCGAGGTTCCCAGAGGCTACGAGGTCAGACTACAGGTCGCCTCTCCCAAGTTCTCCTCCAGCTCTTCCGCCGTGGTCCCTCGCATGGTGGGCCGCACCCTGAGGGAAGCGATCGCCACGCTGGCCGCTCGCGGCCTGACGGCGGAGATTCAAGGGTCGGGAACGGTGGTGGAGCAATGGCCGGAGCCAGGGAAGGTGGTGCAGAAAGGCTTCCGCTGCCGACTGCGCTGTCTTCCCAGACTTGAACACGCCGTCCGCTACTTGGAATAGACCTGTACCGGCCGAACGCAACGAGAGCGAGCCTTGCGTTACCGAATCGCTGACATCCTCCAGGCGCTGCCCCAGGTCATGGAGTACGTGGGGGACGAGCGCGGCAAAGACCTATGGTTCGACGGCCTTTCGACGGACTCGCGCACGGTCCAGCCCGGCCAGATGTTCGTCGCGCTACGCGGGGTGCACCACGATGCCCATGCCTTTGTCCAGGATGCCCTGGAAAGAGGGGCAGTGGCCGCAGTGGTCCGCCGGGACTGGTTCCGGAGTGGACCGAAGGTCCGCGCGCCTCTGCTCGTGACCGAGGATACGCTGGACGCTCTCTGCCGGCTCGCCAACTTCCACCGACGACACTTCCAGATACCTGTCGTGGGTCTTACGGGTACGGTGGGGAAGACGACCGCAAAGGAGCTGATCGCCTCTGTGCTGGCCCAAAAGTACCGGGTTCTGAAGAGCGAAAGGTCCTACAACAACGCCATCGGTCTTTCCCAGACCCTCGCGAAGCTGCGGCCTGAGCACGAAATGGCAGTGTGTGAGCTCGGCACGAACCACCCGGGGGAAATTGGAATGCTCGCCGAGGTCCTCGAACCCACGGCGGGTGTGATCCTGAGCGTGGGTCGAGGCCATCTTGAGTTTCTCGGCGATCTGAACGGTGTCCGCGAGGAGAAATATGCGCTTGCCCGGTGGTTGGCCTCTCACGATCGAGGGCCGATCTTTCTAAACGCCGACGACCCGGCGATCCGCTCCTGTCCGCCCGCCGCAGGCAGGTTGGTATGGTTTGGGCAAGATCCACGCGCCGACGTCCGCGTGGAGCTCGCTGGGGTGTACGAGGGTCGCCCTGTGCTGCGATTTGCCGGGATGGAGATTCACCTTCCTCTGGCAGGGGTTCACCACCTGACCAACGCGGCAGCCGCGGTCGCCGTGGGGCTGCACTTCGGGCTCACGGCCGAGGAGGTGGCTTCAGGTCTTGGGCGCGCGGAAGCCGCACCTCACCGGAGCCAGGTCATCCGTAAGGGGGGCTTCGTAGTCGTCGACGATACGTACAACTGCAACCCCGAGAGCGCGCGGGCTGCGTGCCGTTTGCTGGTCAGTCTGGACGGAAGGAGGAAAGTAGCGGTTTTCGGAGACATGCTTGAGCTCGGGGCCAGCTCGGAACGGGAACACGCGCTTCTGGGGAGCGAACTGCGACAATTGGGCGTTGACGTTTTCTTCGGCTTCGGCCAGTGGATGGTGCACGCGGTGGAGGCAGCGAGGCGTTCGGGCCTTCCAGCCCGGCATTTCGCCGATAAGTCCAAGTTGGTGGAGGCTCTTCTGGTCGAGGTGCGACCGGGCGACGCCCTTCTCTTCAAGGGATCTCGAGCGATGCGGATGGAAGAGGTCCTCGAACAGTTCCTGGAGAGGCTCGATGAGGCGGCATAAAGCCGGGGTCCGGGTAGCAGAACCGGCGAGCGGTCGATAAGGGGAGGATCCAGTTCGGATTCTGAGCGGGTTCAAAGCAGAGAGCAGGAGGTAGGGTTTAGGGTCAAGTGGGAGGTGGGATGCTCTATCATTTGCTCTATCCGCTGAAAGTCTACGTGTCGGGCCTCAACCTCATGCGCTACATTACCTTTCGGTCCGGAGCCGCGGCCATCACCGCGCTGCTCATCAGTTTCGTTCTGGGCCCGTGGATCATCCGTAAGTTGCGCGAGCACCAGATCGGCGAGGAGATTCGCAAGGATGGCCCGCCGACGCACCTCAAGAAGGCCGGTACCCCGACGATGGGCGGCCTGATCATCCTGGCCTCCACCGTGGCCCCGACGCTCCTCTTCGCGCGCCTCGACAATATCTACGTACACCTCATCCTCCTGGCTACCGTGGCGATGGGGGCCGTCGGGTTCCTGGACGACTATCTGAAGGTGGTGAAGAAAAAACCCAAAGGCCTCATCGGCCGCTACAAGATGGCCGGCCAAATCACCCTTGGCCTGATCATCGGCTCAGTGCTCTACTTCCACCCCCAGTTTGCGGAGTATCGCTCGGTCACCAGCGTCCCCTTCTTCAAGAACCTCGAGATCGACTTCGGGATCTTCTACATTCCTGTGGTCGTCTTCGTGATCACAGCCACGTCCAACAGCGTCAATCTGACGGACGGATTGGACGGACTTGCCATCGGGCTGGTGGCCATCGCCGCGACCGCTTTCGCCGGCATCAGCTACGTCACCGGTCGTGTCGACTTCAGCGACTACCTGAACATTATCTACCTTCCCGGCACAGGGGAGCTGACTGTCTACTGCCTGGCCCTTGTGGGGGCCTCCCTTGGCTTCCTGTGGTTCAACTGCTACCCGGCGCAGGTCTTCATGGGTGACACGGGCGCCCTGGCCATCGGAGCAGCCATCGGCACACTGGCGGTGCTCGTTAAAAAAGAGCTGCTCCTGATCATCATCGGCGGGGTCTTCGTAGCCGAGAGCCTGAGCGTGATGATCCAGGTGTACAGTTTCCGCCGCTGGGGCAAGCGGGTGTTCCGTATGGCACCCATTCACCATCATTTTGAGATGCTCGGTTGGCCCGAGCCGCGGGTGGTGGTTCGGTTCTGGATTGTGGGCGTGCTCTTGGCTTTGTTCAGCCTAACCACGTTCAAGATTCGTTGAGGTGGGACCCTCAATGGCCGACCGGGGTTGGGACAAGATACTGGCCGGAAGCGTCGTGTTTCTGACCATCGTGGGCGTATTGATGGTCTTCAGCGCAAGCTCCTACCGCGCCTTGGAGCAGTTCAACGATAGTACCTATTACCTTCGTCAGCATCTGGTGAAGCTCTTGATCGCCCTGGCGGCCGGCGCTGTAGCGTGGAGGGTCGATTACCGCTGGTTTCTCCGCTACTCGCCCTTGTGCCTGGCCGTTTCCATTGTCCTCCTGGCGTTCGTCTTGGTGCACGGGCCGACGATCAAGGGAAGTCGGCGATGGATTATGCTCCCGTTTCTGCAGCTTCAGGTCTCTGACATGGCCAAGTTCGCTCTCGTTCTCTTCTTTGCGCGCACGCTGCCCAATGTGCGGGAGCGCCTCGGGGACTTCCGCCGCGGACTGCTGCCGTTTCTGATGATGGCCGGGCTCATAGCCGCTTTGGTCAAGCTTGAACCCGATACCGGGACTGCGGTTCTCCTTTTTGCCCTTGCTGTTCTCCTCCTCTTCCTGGCGGGGGCTCGGGTCGCGCACCTGGTGCTGATTTGCTCGATCGGATTAACGCTCGGCGCTGCGCACACGCTTCGCCACGAATATCAGCGAAAGCGGATCATCGGCTACGTGCAGGCCCTCCGTGGTGAGGAGGTCCCGTACCACACCGAGCAGGCGGTAATCGGCCTCGGAGTCGGAGGTCTGCTCGGGGTTGGTCTTGGAGAGTCCAAGCAAAAGCTCTATTATCTTCCGGAGCCCTTCACGGACTCCATCTTCGCCATTCTGGGCGAGGAATTGGGGTTCGTCGGGACCTCAGCTGTACTGGCGGCTTACCTGCTCTTCATGATGCGGGGGCTACGGATCGCCATCCGCGCGCCCTCGTTCGAAGCGTACCTGCTGGGCGTGGGATTGACGGCAATGGTGGGCCTGTACGCCCTTCTGAATGTGGCCGTGATGACGGGGCTGGTTCCCGCCACGGGGATCCCCCTGCCGTTCATCAGCTATGGCGGGAGCAATCTGCTGGTGAACTACGCGGCGGCCGGATTACTGCTGAACCTCTCCGGCCAGGCCCGAGACAGTTTTGCCCACTACCCAACTCGGCTCGACTATCGCTGGAGGATATGGCGACGCCTTTCCGGCCGGGACTTGCGGCCTTGGGGTCGCCGGTAAGCGGTACGGTGGAGAAGCAGCCTTGAGCGCTGTAGACGGGACTCTTCGCGTGGTGATCGCAGGAGGGGGCACAGGAGGGCACCTCTTCCCTGCCCTGGCCATCGCGGAAGCACTGCGGCGGTTGAACCCCGCCGTGGAGATTGTCTTTTGCGGCTCGGACCGTGGGATCGAGCGCGAGCGGGTTCCAGCCAGCGGCTTTCCGCTCGTCACCTTCCCGGTCCGCGGTCTGGGCCGTAAGGGGGCTTTTTGGAAGAACGGAGTGGTCATTCTCGGCTTCCTTCGCGCTTTGGCCGCTGCGATCGGCTGGCTGAGGTCCTTTCGCCCGCGGATTGTGCTTGGCACAGGGGGGTACAGCAGCGCCCCAGCCGTGGTGGGCGCGATCCTGTGCCGCGTTCCGGTGGTCCTGCAGGAGCAAAACTGCCGGCCAGGTCTGGTAACGCGCCTCCTGAGTCGGTGGGCGTGCGAGGTCTACGTGAGTTTTGAAGAAAGCCCGCGCTTCCTGGCGAGGCCGAAGCGCGCCGTTGTCGTCGGAAATCCGGTTCGTCCCGGAATCCAGAGGATTCCGAAAGAGGCGGCAAGGGCCTCCTTCGGGTTTGATCCTCAAAGGCCGGTTGTCCTGGTATTCGGAGGGAGCCAGGGAGCGCGACGAATCAACGAAGTGCTTTTGGCCGGTTTGCCGGGGTTGCTCGAGCGGACAGAGGCCGTCTTTCTTTGGGGCACCGGTCCGACCCATTTCCAGAACGTAAAGGAGCGCTTGGCTCAGATCCCCCAGGCTGCTGGGCGAGTCCTCGCGATGCCCTTCATCGAGGACATGGCGAGGGCGTACAGCGCCTGCGAGCTTGCCGTCTGCCGGGCCGGGGCCACCACACTGGCCGAGCTCACGGCCCTGGGCGTGCCGAGCCTTTTGGTCCCTTATCCCTACGCGGCCGAGGATCACCAGGCCCTCAACGCCAGGGCGCTGGCGGCGCGAGGTGCCGCCGTGGTGATCCCAGAGAAGGATCTGACCGGTGAACGACTGGCTGGCACGATTGAAGAGCTCTTGAGCCGGCCCGATCGTCTGCAGGCGATGGCCCGGGCCGCGGCGGCGTTGGCGCGACCCCAGGCTGCGGAGACGATTGCAGACAGGATCCTGAGTCTCGTTGCGGGGAGCCAGAATTGACCGTCCCGGATTGGGTGAGAGAAGTGGAGGCCAGGCTGCCCGGCCGGACCCGGCGCGAGGAGCCGCTCGCACCTTACACCACGTATCGGATAGGCGGCCCGGCCCAGCTTTACGTTCTCCCCTCGCGGCGCGAGGACGTGCAGTGGCTCTTGCGTCGGTGTCAGGCGGAACAGATCCCCTTTCTCGTCCTTGGGGCTGGCTCTAATCTTCTCGTCAGCGACGCGGGCTTCCGTGGGGTGGTGGTACAGCTGAAGGCCCTGGCGGCTGAGATTGCGATGGGAGGTGTTGAGGTCCGAGCCGGTGCAGCCGTTGAGCTGGCGGGCCTGGTTCGGCGAGCCTGCGAAGCAGGACTGGCTGGATTGGAGTGTCTTGCCGGCATTCCCGGAACGGTGGGAGGCGCTGCCGTAATGAACGCCGGCGCCTTCGGAGTCGAGTTTTTCGACCATCTGGTGGATCTGGAGATCGTCGATCTTGCCGGTGACATCCGAAGCGTGGCCGCGTCTCAGGTACCCCACGGTTACCGTCACGGGTTCGACCCGGCGCAGGGCATCGTTCTATCCGTGCGCCTCCGATTGGAGAAGGGCGAGCGAAAGCGCCTGCGCCAGGTGGTCGAGGATGTTCTTCGGCGGCGAAGCGAGAAACAGCCTCTCGAGTATCCTTCGTGCGGAAGCGTATTCAAGCGCCCCGAAGGCGATTACGCGGGCCGGCTGATCGAGGCGTGCGGGCTCAAGGGGTTGCAGCGCGGTGGGGCCAGGGTCTCGGAAAAGCACGCCAATTTCATCGTGAACACCGGAGGCGCCACGGCCTCGGATGTGCTGTGGCTGATCCGGGAGGTACGGCGTCGCGTGTTCGAACGATTCGGGGTCCTTCTGGAGCCAGAAGTGCGACTGGTGGGCTTCGAGGAGCCGCTGGAAGAGCTCCTCTCGCTGGAGAAGGAGGTACAGGCATGATGCCGGGGCGTACTCGGATGGCAGGGAACGCCGGATCTCTTATGGGACAGCGCCGAAGCTGGTCAGCGACCGGACCGTCCGGTGTGAGTCGTCTGGATCAATGGGGTCGAAGGCTTTTCCTCGGCTCGTTCTGCCTGACGGCAGCTTTACACCTGTACCTGGCCATCGGGGACTGGTCCTCGGGACCCGCCTACGCCTCGGACGGCGCGGCTTCTCCCGAACCGAAAGATGGAGAGCGAGGATTGGAACTGACCACAAGCGTGGAGAAGCCCGTAGCGCTGTTGGTTGGTCGCGTGATCCTTGCGGTGGACGCTAAAGGTAGGGCGGCTCCCCTGGAGGCGGTCAAAGGGCCGCAGGATCTGCCGGTGATCACGGGTGTCGGACTTCAGGACGGCGAGGCGCTTGCGCCTGCCCTCGAGGCGCTCGAGCGTTTGCGCAAATCCAGCTTTGCTCTGTACGGAAGACTTTCCGAACTTCACTGCACCCAGGACGGAGAATGGATCGCTTATCTGGTGGATCATTCTCTCCCGGTGGCCCTCGGTTCAGGCCCCTTAATGGAGAAGCTGGAGCTTCTGGCAAAGACTTTACCTGTTCTCGAGAAAGAGGAGGATCTGAGCCGGGTAACCGATCTGGACCTGCGTTTTGATTCGCAAATCGTGGTTCGCTACGCCCATGGGCGCTCATCGTGAGCGGTGGGGCTGGGGCGTGGGAAAGAGCGGGGCAATAGCATGGAGGCTAGGCGATGCCCAATTACATTACCGGCCTCGACATCGGGACGACCAAGATCGGGGTCGTGATCGGCGAGGTCGATGACGAGGAAGAATTGCGGATTGTAGCCGTCGCCAGTGCGCCCTCGGAGGGGCTGCGGCGGGGGGTTGTGGTGAACCTGGAGAAGACGGTGCAATCCATCATCCGCGCGGTCAGCGAAGCCGAACAGATGGCCGGGGTCACCGTCGACTCGGTCTACGCGGGCATTGCCGGCGACCATATCCGGAGCATCAATGGCCGGGGGGTAGTGGCCGTAGCCGGGCCAAATAACGAGATTACCGAAGACGACGTGCGACGGGTCATCGACGCCGCCAAGGCCGTGGCTCTCCCCATCGATCGCGAAATCATTCACATTCTGCCGCAGGAGTTCATCGTCGACGACCAGCGCGGTATCAAAGATCCCGTTGGTATGGCCGGGGTCCGTCTGGAGGCGGAGGTGCACATCGTCACGGGGGCCGTAACTTCGGCCCAGAACATCTACCGCAGCATCGAAAGAGCCGGGCTCAAGGTGAGGGACCTGGTGCTCGAGCCTCTGGCCTCCAGCCTGGCTGTGCTCACCGAGGATGAGAAAGAGCTGGGCGTCGTCCTCATCGACCTGGGCGGTGGCACGACCGACATCGCCATGTTCTACCAGGGCTGTATCCGCCACACCGGGGTGGTAGGTCTGGGAGGGCGAAACGTCACCAACGACATCGCGATCGGTCTGCGCACACCCGTCGATCAGGCGGAGGAGATCAAGATCCGGTATGGCTGTGCGATCCACAGGCCCGACGACGACAAGGAGGTCATAGAAGTCCCCGGTATCGGAGGAAGAGCCCCGCGCAAGGTCTCGAAGGCTTTGCTTGTAGACATCATTCAGCCACGAATGGAAGAGATCCTTAGCCTGGCCTTTGAGGAGGTGAAGCGCTCGGAGTTTGCCGGCCTGATGAACGGTGGGGTGGTTCTCACGGGTGGAGGTTCGCTTCTGGATGGCACACTGGAACTGGCGGAAGAGATTTTCGGC
>JAPDPT010000029.1 GCA_034506315.1 candidate division KSB1 bacterium
GATCAGCCTGCTGCGTCAGAAGGGCCTTCACGTCTCGCCGAGTCCCTACGGCCTGCTTCACCGCCTGAAGATTTTTGCCCAGGGCTTTGACGTCTTCACCCGGAACCGAGGGCCCTTGTGTGGCGATTACCCTGGCTATCGCGAAGGCGACTTCCCCGCGACCGAGGACGTCCACCGTCGCCTGATCTTTTTCCCCATGCTCTCGGACCCCGTACCGGGAGCCGTGGAAAAGATCCTGGGCATCGTGCGAGACGCCGTGAGGGAGGCGCAGCTGCGGCTCCTGTGAAGGATCGACGCCTGGCGTGGCCTTCCGAGGGGCACGCTGCACGGTTCGGAGGCAGTCCCCGTTCGTCGGCTGAGCCGACACACGCCTACCTGAATAAAGCGAAAGGCCACGGTCGGGGCAAACCGAGTAGAGAAAGGAGGGCGCCGAGCAGCGCGAGATTCTTGGTGAAGTTGACCATCTCTATCATCCGGGCACCAGGGTCGGCCACGGCCCAGAAGTTGTGCATCGTGAGAGTCACGGGAAGCAGGAAGAGAGCGAGCAGTGCAATTCCCACTTCCGGGCGAAAGGCAAGCAGCAGGCTGCTGCCGCCCAGGACAAGCAGGATACCCGTGATGACCACGGCGATCCCGGAGAACGGGATTCCCTTTGAGGCAGCGTAGCCAGCCATCGCCTTGTATCTCAGAAAGTGTCCCACTCCGTTGTAGATGAAGAACAGCCCAAACATCAGGCGGCCGATCAGATGCGCAACTTGCATTTCGGTCCTCCTTTCGTTCGCGCGCTTGTTTCGATCCTCTCCTGCGGGACGCACGCCACCCGCCAGAACCCCAACTCTTTTCGGAAGGCCGGTCGAATATCCCACAGCGATTGTTTCTGTTGCTACCTGGCACGGGGCCTTCCGTCGCGCTCTTACCGTTTCAGATTAACGCTTCCACCATCTGGAGAATTCCAGACTTCCCCGGCAACACGGAAGACCTGTGAGACTCGCCCGGGGGGGCCAGCCATCGGGCGAATCCTGGCACGCGAGGTTAGCCTTTCCCGCTTCATCGAAGGTCTGCTGGGGCCGAATGGCTGGCTTGGGATAGAGCCAGGAAGGCCCCCCTTACTCACGCTTCGGGAGGTAAGCTATCCTGAGGGCTCCAGAGCCTCTGGATGATCGAGGCTTCCCACGCCTGACGGGAGCATCCGCCAGCACGCTCGTTGCCCCGGGGACAGGTCGTGGAGCGACGGGGCTGGGCGGGACCCTCTACGGGCGGCTGGCCATGTACTTGCAGCTCGCAACTGTGAATGGTGCGGGACGGGGCCGGGCCATCCACATGTGATTCGAGCTCCGTCTGGCCCCATGCGTCGGCGGGAGGTTCCCTGGGGCACACAGAGCGACGCCCCCCGGGCGGGCCAGGTCCGGGTGCCGCTAAGGTATCTTGCGGAGCAGGAGCATGTACGAAATGCCCGGCTTCCTTCGATCGCCCTTGCCGGTGGCCAGCACGATCTCGTTCCGGCCGTCGTCTTCTGCGTCGCCGATCTCCACATCCCAACCGGCGTAGCTTTGGTCGACGGTGGCGATGATCTCGCCCACCCTGGCGCAAACGTGGCAAGCGCCGGTACTTCTTTCCATTTCGCAATGCGCACGGAGCTACGCGCAGAGCCAAAACCAGGGAAAGGGCCACTCGAATCTCTGCGCTCATTTTGGTCTCCGGCGCCTCACAGTAGCGAAAGGTTCCCAGGCCCCTCCACGCGGCCGGTTGCCCGTTAGCGCCTCAGCTGCGGCTCCGGAAGAGGAAAGGCGGCAGGACTGCGATGGTAATGAGGAACGCCCGCGCGGCCCTGGTTTGCTTTCCTCAGACGGCCGCTACCGGGGAAACTCGTTCGTACGTGCCGGAAAGTAGCCGCGGTTTCGGTTCGGGTGCTGGCCCAGGCGGAGACCCCCAACGTGCCGGGGGCGTGCTGGGCCGCCCGAGGCTTTCTCGTTCCGTGCTCGTCGACCGCGGCTGGCAGTGAGGCTGAGCTGCGCGCCAAGGAGGTGGACCGACCTGTCCGATCCCGACGCTAAGAGCCTGAAGGAGAACGCTCGATCCTTTCCCGCGGCGGTATTCCGCCCGAGTTCGCGAAATCCTGCGCGTCCCGCTCGGGGATGAATCTCCGCGCGCGCCCTTCTCCAGGAAAGCGGGAATCTGAGGCGGAAACAATGGGCAAATAGGGATCAACACAACTTCCGGTTTCGGGACAGGGAAGTGGGCCGGTAGGTGGCCAAGTAGAACTCCCGGAGGTGAGCAATCCGTGGACTTTGGGACTGGCGGAGGCGCGTGGAGGCAGGCTGGCGCCCGGGGGTTGGCGGCGGAGGCGGGTTTGCTGGCCGGGCTGGTGAGGGTTCTGGGGTGCGGGGGAGGTGCGAAAAAGTTCTTGACAAGCTGAGGGGATTGTTCTATCTTTGTCGCGAAATCGATTTCGCCCACCTTCGGGATTCGGGCACGACTACCTCCGGAACCGAGGCGCTACCCTCTCCCCAGGGCGAAATCGGTTTCGGTCATCCGGTCGCAGGATCTACCCACGATAACACCGAAGGGAGCTTGCCTTGCCAAAGGACGGGCGGGTAACCATCCGCGACCTGGCGCGTGCCGCCAACTGCTCCCAGGCGACGGTCTCCAAGGCCCTCAACGGGCGGGCGGACGTGAGCCCCGAGACCCGGGAACGAATCCTGCGCCTAGCCAAAGAGATGAACTACACGCCCCACGCCCTCGGCCGATCGTTGCGTCGCCGCGTGACCGAGAACGTGGGAGTGGTCTTCTACCGGGAAACGCAGCCCCTCTCGGGAAACCCCTTCTACTCGCGCGTCCTCGAAGGAATTGAGGCCGAACTTGCGGTCCACGGCTACAATCTTGTCCTCCACTTGGTGCAAGGCGACGACGACATCCCCAAATTCGTCCGCGAGCAGCAAGTCGATGGTCTCATTCTCGTGGGGTCGATGAGCGACGCCTTCGTGGCTCGCATCAGCGCCAACGACCTTCCGAAAGTTTTCGTTGACCCTCGAAAGTCTGTTTCGCACGCCAGCCAGGTCCTCATCGACAACGAGTACGGAGCCTTCATTGCCACGCAGTACTTGATCCGCAAGGGGCACCGTCGCATTGGCTTCATCTCCGGCGACCTGGAGCGCTTGAGTTTCCGCCAGCGCTTCGAGGGGTACAAGCGCGCCCTGCAGCATCATGGGATCCCCCTCGACATGCGTCTTGTGCAGACGGGGGGACTGGAAAGCGGCTATGACCACGTGGCCAAACTCCTGGCCATGGAGGACAGGCCTACGGCGATCTTCTCCGGAAACGACATCAACGCCATTTACGGCTATAAGGCCGTGCGCGACGCCGGGCTAGACATACCGGGGGATGTGAGCTTTGTCGGTTTCGACGACATCGAGCTGAGCAAGCTCACCGTACCTCCCCTCACCACTGTGCGCGTGTACAAGGAAGAGCTGGGATCGATCGCGGTCCGCCAGCTCATAGCAGCCATCGCCCATCCGGACCAGAAGCCCGCGACTGTGATCGTCCCCACCCGCCTGATAGAGCGCGAGTCGGTGCGGGAGTTGCCGTGAGCCAGAAGAGCGAGCGAGGGCACTGAATTCCAACCGTAGCGATCCAAAGCTTCGCACGACTGGGCGGCGAAAAAGTCGGACCAACTGAGGAGGGAGGTGATGGGCCTGTACAGTGAGGGGGATCTCCGTCTTCCCGGTGGCAGAGGGCGTCAGCAACAAGGGAGGTGAACAAGATGCGATGGTGCAAAGTGGTGTGGATGGTGGCCGCTCCCCTGTTGGCCTTTGCGATGGCGGGGCAAGCCCAGGTGCTGGCGGATTTCGAGACGAACCTGGGCGGCTTTTACGACAACGGCTGGGGCACGGGTTTCGCCTCCGTCACCCGCGCCTCCGATCCCTCCGGACTTTCGGCAGGAGCCATGGCTCTCCTCTTCGACGGAACGCGGGGCGACAAGGGCGACGTTGAGGTGGATAACGTCGACGCCAGCGGTGCGCAAATCGTGACCTTCTTCGTCTACCTGCCTCCAGACATCCCGGACTCGATCCAATTCAAGCTCTTTGCCCAGGACAACAAGAACTGGGCGTGGACGGAGGTGAGCTGGTTTGCCTACCAGATTCCCAAGGGCGTGTGGTACCCGCTGGACTACGACATGGAGGCCATGCGGGTCAATCCGGCGGTGAACTTCGACCACAAGGCCAACAAGCTCGGCCGCCTAGGGATGGAGGTCAACCGGTTCTACGAGCACGACGCCGACGCCGGATGGTCCGGGACGATCTACGTGGACAACGTCTCCCTCCTGGGTGCCGAGCCCAGGGTGATCGGCAGCTTCGAGACGGGGACCGACGGATTCTATGATAACCGCTGGGGCACGGGCTTTACCAGTCTGGCCCGGGTCCCGGATCCCACAGGCTTGTCAGCCGGTTCCCTTGGCGTGACCTTCAGTGGGGCCGCGGGCGACAAAGGCGATTTCGAGGTGGACAATGTGGACGCCTCGGAATACCAGGTGGTGACCTTCTTCGTGTATTTGCCCTCGGACATTCCCGACTCCATCCAGTTTAAGCTATTTGCCCAAGACAATCAGCACTGGGCATGGACGGAAGTAAGCTGGTTCGCTTACCAGATCCCCAAGGGGGTCTGGTATCCGCTGGATTACGATATGGAAGCCATGCGGCTTAAGTCGGGCGGAAGCTTCGACCACAAGGCCAATAAGCTCGGCCGACTGGGGATGGAGATCAATCGCTTCTTCGAGCACGACGCCGACGCGAACTGGTCCGGGACCATTTACATCGACAATGTCTCCTTGCTGAGCTCGCGGAAGGGTGCCCGCTGGGTGGCGGCGTCGTTCGAGAGGCAGTCCGGCGGAAGCCAGGGTTTTGCCAACACCGGCTGGGGTCCGGCTCTCCTCAGTGTCGGCTGGGCGCAGGATCCTACGGGTCGAAGTCTCGGGGTGATGAATACGACCTGGGACTTTACCAAGGGCGAAAAAGGGGCCTTCTCCAACGACAACGTGAGCATCTACTCGCAGCAGGCCGGTACCTATGCCTCCAAGGTCACGATCGACGTGTACATCCCGGAGGGGATGCCGCACGGGGCACAGGTCTCGATCTTTGCCATGGACCATCAGTCCTGGACCTGGACGGAGGACAAGTACTACATCACCGACTCCACCCTGACTCCAGGCCACTGGCATACCCTGACGTACGACGTCCTGAAGTACGTCAATTCCGGCGAGCTCAATCCGAACGTGACGCTCAGCATGGGGTGCCAGATCTATTACTCGTCCCCGCCGAACTGGCAGGGGAACGTGTACTGGGATAACTTCACGCTCTGGGGCATTCCGGAGCCGGTTGGGGAGCTTGCGTCGCCACCGGTGCAGGTATCGGTGGACACGGTGGGTGCGGTAGTCCCCTATGTGGTGGCCACGATCCGGTGGGTGGACAACACGCTCGGCACGGAGACCTATAATGTGTACATGAGCCACTCTCCGATCACGGACCTGTCCGCCCCGGGTGTGGTGCGGATCGCCGACAGGATCCCCCACGGCACGGAGCAGTGGCGTCATCGGCCCTGGAGTCGCCAGCCTCAGATGGAGACCTTCTACTACGCCGTGACGGCCGTGGGTCCGGACGGCACCGAGACGGGCATTACGCAGCAGAATGTGGTGGGTCCGGTCACGCTGCGGACAAGCCCGACCGTAAAGGCCGTCTACGTGCCGAACTTCCGTGACGTGTTTGTGCTGGATGGCCTGGACAACGAGTTTGAGCCGTATCGGCAGTACACCATCGTTCCCGAGACGGCCGGCGGCCCCGAGAGCGGCGCCTGGACCCCCCAGTCCACGGACATGAACTTCCGAGCCATCTTTGTGGTGGACGACGACTACCTCTACATCTCGGCGGACGTCACCGATGACGACCTCCGTCGCACCCCTGGCCAGGCCTGGGAAGGGGATGCCCTCGAGTTCTACCTGGGCTTCTATGATGCCCGTCTGGTGAGCGCCTACCACGGCTACCGCTCCGTGGGCACGGCGGGAACCGGCGACTGGCGGATCAGCTTCACCGCCTGGGGCACCACCCAGGTCAACGGCACCACCGAGACGACCATCCCGGGTGTGGAATGTACGGTGTACGAGAAGTTCACCGGCGACGGCTACATCATTGAAGCGCGGATCGCCGTGGACTCGCTGGTGGGGCCTGAGGGCCTGCAGATCGTAGACGGCGCCATGATCCCGCTGCGCATTGACGGCACCGACATGGACCCCTCCTTCGGGGACACGCAGCGGACTCTCATCGTCCAGTTCGGTGGCTCGGGCGGAAACGTGGAAGACTGGCTGCGACCCGGCGCCTGGGGCTTTCTGGAAGTCTACAGTCCGACGGGTGTGGCCGACGCTCGACCTGCCGCTCCTACCCCGAAGGAGTTTTGCCTCTACGACAACTATCCGAACCCCTTCAACCCGTCCACCACTTTGCGCTATGACCTGCCCACCAAAGCCAAGGTCCTGCTCCAGATCTACGACCTGGCCGGCAGGCTCGTAAAGACGCTCGTCAACGAAGAGAAGGTTGCCGGCAGCTACCAGGTGAGCTGGGACGGGACCGATGAGGCCGGGCGCACGGTGGCAAGCGGGGTGTACTTCGCCCGCATGCAGGCGGCCGAGTATCAGCGTACGGCCAAGATGCTCCTGCTGAAGTGATCGAGCGAGGTGCGGCGGGGTTCCGGCCCCGCCGCACCCCTATCATCCCTGGGGTGAGGCGAGCGACATCGTTTTTCCCTGTGGGGCGCCCCGGGGAGCAGCAGACTTTACCATCAAGACAGAGGACGACCAAAGTCTGGCGCGTGGAGGGGCGATGCGTAGCTTGTTCCGAGCGTGGGCGATGGCGTTCGCCGTGGCGTGGTCGGGTCTCGCCCTGGCTGGCACCACCGGGAAGATCGCGGGGAGAGTGACCGATGCCCGCACGGGTGAGCCCCTTCCCGGTGTGAACGTGATCCTCGAGAACACCCAGATGGGAGCCGCCACCGATGAGAATGGGGAGTACTTCATCATTAACGTCCCTCCAGGGACCTACTCGGTGGTGGCGCGCATGATTGGCTATGTCCCCAAGCGCTACGAGCGGGTGCGCGTCAGCGTGGACTTGACCACGCAGCTGGATTTTCAGCTGGAACCGACGGTCATTGAGGTTGAGAAGCCCGTCGTTGTGGTGGCGCAGCGCGTCATTCAAAAAGACCTGACCTCATCCGAGGTCTCCATCTCCAGCGAGAGGATCGAGGAGCTGCCGGTCCGGAGTGTTACGGAGCTTCTGGACCTGCAGGCGGGGGTGGTACGCGACGCCGCCGGCGAGCTCCACATCCGCGGCGGGCGCACCAATGAAATCGTCTACCTGGTCGACGGGGTCCAGGTGATCAACCCCCTGGACCGTCGATCGGGCATTACGATCGATGACCAGGCCATTGAGGAGCTGAAGGTCATCACCGGCACCTTCAACGCGGAGTACGGTCAGGCCCTTTCGGGCGTGGTAAACATTGTGACCAAGAAGGGAACCGACCGCTTCACGGCCAACGCGCGCGCCTACTTCGGAGACTACCTCAGCTTTGACGATGACCTGTACTACGTGATGGACAACGCAGAGTGGGCCCAGGCCGCGGCTCGCTCCTTGAACACCAAGAGCCGGTATCTGAGGTACGATCTCAGACCCTATTTGCAGAAGGCTGGGGGCGATTGGCAAGCCCTTCTGGCCGAAAAGCCCTGGCTCAAGAAAAAACCGTACCTGAACAGCTACAATCCCCTCACCACTCGCGATCTCCAGGTCAATTTGTCCGGGCCTATGCCCGGTTTGAAGAGAAGGGTGTCCTACTTCCTTTCGGGTCGTTACCAGTACAGTCCCGGCTATACCTACGGCAAGCGCTACTTCATGCCCTGGGGATTCCAGGCGCCCATTTCGGACACGCTGCACACATTCCCTAAGGCCGATAACGAGCTCGTTCCCCTCGGCTGGTACGAGGGGATTTCAACCCAGTCGAAGGTGTACCTGCGGGCCTCCAACAACCTCGATCTCAGCTACGGGATCTACTACAACCACGACTACAGCTACGGCTGTGACTATCGCTTCAAGTACGTCCCGGATGCCGGCCGCTATTATTTCACCGACCGGTACCTGCACATCCTATCGGGCACATACGTTTTCTCCCCGCGCACGTTCCTGGACTTCAAATTGAACTACTACCTCAGCCGCCACAAAAACTACCTCTACGAGGACCCCTACGACTATCGCTACATGCCCACGAACTCCGGAGATTTCGAGCAGTACGTGTTCCGTCCTACGCGCGAGCAAGACATTGCCGTTTCCAGCCAGGCCAACGACTTTGCTTACTGGGGCAACGATGTGGGTCGAACTGTCTCAGAAACCCAATACGAGTCATTCAAGGCCGACCTCACGACGCAGGTCACCAACAGGCACCTGGTGAAGACGGGCGTCTCGGGTACATTTCACGACCTGACCAATGACTACTACACCCTGCAATTCTCGCAGGCCACCTATCGGCCCATCGTGCCAGACACGATCTCACCCTTCCGGACTCGCTACCACGCGCGACCCAAGGAGTTTGCGGCGTACATTCAGGACAAGATCGAGTTCCGCGAGCTGATCATTAATGTGGGCCTGCGCTACGACTACTTCTATTCCGACGGGCGCTTGCTGGCAGATCCCATGGACCCGCAGGTCTACTCTCCATTTAAGATGGATCACATCTACCGGAACTACTCTCCGACCGTGCCGGATAGCGAGCTTGTGCCCTACACCCTGGAGGAGCGGCTCAAGTTCTGGTACAAGCGGCCGGCCGCGAAGTGGCAGCTCAGTCCCCGCGTCGGCCTCTCCTTCCCGATCACGGCCACCGGCGTAATCCATTTCTCCTACGGCCATTTCTTCCAGAATCCGGAGTTCCGCTATCTGTTCGAGAATCCCCACTTCTGGGTCACGGGCGCCGGGGCCCAGAATCTGGTGGGCAATGCCGATCTGAAGCCGGAGCGCACGGTAATGTACGAGATCGGGCTGCAGCAGCAGCTGACGGAGGGCCTTTACCTGCACCTGACCGGCTTCTATCGGGACATCCGCGACTGGGTAGGGACCGGCTTTCCGACCGACACCTATCGCGGCATCACCTACTACCGGTTTGTCAACCGGGATCACGCGCGCGCCAAAGGGGTGACCCTTTCCGCCGCTTACACCCGGAAAGCTCTGACCGTCAACGTCGACTACAGCTACATGATTGCGAAGGGCACCTCGTCCGATCCTCGCGATGCCTACAACGATCTCCAGAGCAACCGCGCGCCGCGCGTGCAGCTCATCGACCTCGACTGGGATCGCCGCCACTCTTTGGACCTTGTGGCGACGTATCGGAGCGGCCCGTGGACTGTGACGGTCCTCGGCGGGGTAAACTCCGGTCTTCCGTATACTCCAGAGTTTATTCGTGGTGAGGCGGCGGGTGGAAGTGCCTATGTGGGCTTGCGCGAGAACAGTGAGCGCATCCCGACCGCCTACAATGTGGATCTTCGCATTGCCCGGTTCTTCCGACTGAAGCAAGTCAGGCTGCTGGCCTTTGTGAATGTCCGCAATCTGTTCGACATCCGGAACGCGCAAAGTGTCTACGCGGACACCGGGCGGCCGGACTTCACCCTGCAGAGCTACATGCACCGGAATCGTCTGCTGGAGATCTCGAGCATCGACGAGTATTACGCGCGGCCGGGGATGTTCTCGCCGCCGCGCTTTATCCAGCTTGGCCTGGAAATCAACTACGGGGAATGAGGCATGGTGCTTACGGCTGGAACATGGGTCAGGCGTGCTTGGCCGAAGTGGGGGGTCGGCCTGCTGGGCATCCTGGGACTGACGTTCGGTCTGGGATTCCGGAACGTGTGGGGCCAGACCATCAGCGGGGCGGGCACCACCGCCGCGCCCTTCCTCAAGATCGGCGTGGGGGGACGCGCCGTCGGCATGGGAGAAGCGCACGTCACCCTGGCCGAGGACATCACGGGCGTGTACTGGAACCCGGCCGGCGTGGCCAATATCCCGGGTCTGCAGATCCTTCTGAACCATTTCGATTACCTCGCGGATCTGCACTACGAGTTTGCGGCCGCGGCCCTGCCCGTGACGGCCATCGGGACGTTCGGCGTCTCTTTCTCCTACCTGGGTATGCCGGACATTGAGCGCACCACGGTGACGTTTCCCGAAGGGAACGGCGAGCAGGTCTCGGCCTATTCCTTTGCGGTGGGCTTGACGTACGCGCGGGCCCTCACAGATCGCTTCAGCATCGGGGGCACGGCCAAACTGGTCCGGGAGACGATCTGGCACTCCAGTGCCACCGGCCTGGCTTTTGATGTCGGGCTCCTGTACCGCGCGTTCTTCCGCAACGTCCGCATCGGGATGTGCATCGCCAACTTCGGCGGCGATATGCGCATGTCCGGCAGGGACATGCTTGTCCAACACGACATCGCCGAGGCCATTGCCGGCAACAATCGGAACATCAACGCGCACCTCGATACCGATGCCTTCCCCCTCCCGATTCTCTTCCGCGTGGGGTTGTCGGCCAACGTCGCCCGTGATTTCCTGGGAATGGAACATTATGACTGGATCCTGGCGGCCGACGCCGTGCACCCCAGCGACAACAAGGAATTCCTGAACGTCGGGACGGAGCTCAGACTTCGGGATCTCATCGCCCTCCGTGCGGGCTACCGGCAGCTTTTCCTCGAGGATCGCGAGGGAGGCCTGAGTGTAGGCGCCGGGCTGCACCTACGCCTGTCGCGCGCCTCGTTCTGGCTTGATTACGCAGTGGCCGACTACGGACGCCTGGATCGACAGAATAAGTTTTCCCTCCTCTTCGCCTTTTGACCTGTGGGGTTCTACGATCGGCGAGCATGGCCAATGGCAAAATCGGGGAAGCAAGCATGATCGGCAATCGGCAAATGGGAAGGCGGGAGATTAAATCGGTTACGGTTCTCGCCCTGAGCTTCCTGCTTGGGATGGCGGTAACGAGCACGGCCAAGGAGATCGGGCACGGCAGCTCCCTCAATCGCGCCCGGAACATCCACGACGGAAACCTGATCCGCGTTACCTTCCACAATTTTGGGATGATGGGGGGTCAGAAAGGAGACCAGAGCCAGATCTACGCTGGGGAATGGCCCATCGGCTCCGGCTTGGCACAGATGGGCAACGCCTCTGCCTACGCCATGGCCCGACTCCGCGTGCCGGCCGGTATCGATACGACGACGGGCGACACCCTCTACGACTACGTCACACCCGTGATCTTCTGCGAAGGTTGGGATCCAGCGCTCTTCTCGCACGACTCCCTCGGGGTGTTCCAGGGGTTTGAGCCTTTGCCCGGCTATCTGAACGTGGCGCAGAAGGAGAAGGACCCGATGCACGCCGTGGCGATGAGCCACATGGCGTACACCTGGCCACCTTTCTGGCCGGATAAGTTGGAAGACCCTTTTGATCCGGGCTGGAGTGGCCACTGGAACGGCTATTTCGGCAAAGACCAGATGAACGCGGATCAGGAAAGCTATTTCGTCCTCGACGACTACCAGTACAAGAAGCGCGTGCGGGGCATCGCCCTGCCGAAGCCGGTGCCCGAAGAGCCGAATCGCGGTGGGTTGGGGTTAAGGATGTCCGTCCGCGGTCTCCAGTGGTCAAACCCCGACGCCCAGGACTGTATCTTCTGGCTCTACGATATTCGGAATATCGGACAGCTGTACCTGGACCAGGCCCTCTTCGGCCTCAATGTGGGCGCCTCCAGCGGAGCTCTGGTCACCGACAACACTGACTGGGACGACGACGTGGCCCGCTACTACCGCGAGCGGGCCCTCGCGGTCAACTACGACTACGACAACGTTGGCACCCGCGGTTACAGCCCCGTACCTTGGGTGGGTTTTGCCTTCCTCGAAAGCCCGGGCAATCCCTACGACGGGATTGACAACGACGGCGACGGGATCAACGGAGGGGGCAAACTGATCAGCACCGACGAGTTCCTGAAAAGCTACGCCGTGGGGGATCGGATCGTGCTCATCGATTACTGGAGCGGGCGCTACGAGAGGACGGTCACGACCATGCCCCCGGAGGGGGTTCGCTTCCAGGTGAACGGCATTACCTACATCAAGCGACCCAACGCGCCCCTTCAGGAAATCCCGCGTAACCTCATCGACGACAACCTGAACGGCCTGATCGACGAGAGCGACGGAGCCGTAACCCAGGACTCCATCCCCTACTACCTGTACATCCGCGATCCGATCTACAACAATCGGGACTACCTGGCGAAAGACTACCTGACCGGTGCGGGGCTGGACAACCCGCTGATCGACGAGCGCCGGGACGACGGGATCGACAACGACGGCGACTGGAATGCGGCCTACGACGACGTGGGGATGGACGGCAAGCCCGGCACAGGGGACACGGGGGAGGGAGATGGTCTCCCGACCCCGGGCCGCGGCGAGCTCCCCGGCGAGCCGAACGTCGATCTGGTGGACGTGGACGAGTCGGACCAGATCGGTCTCACAAGCTTCAAGTTCTACGAATACGGGGACGTGACCTACAGCAACGACGACCAGATGTGGGAGATCTCACGTCCCGGCTACTTCGATCTGGGCTCCCGGGAGAGGGCCGACTTTGACTACGTGTTCGCTTCCGGTTACTTCCCGCTCATGCCCAACCAGAAAGAGTTCTTCTCGGTGGCGATGCTCTTCGGTTGGGACGAGAGGGAGATCCTCTACAACAAGGAGATCGTGCAGAAGATTTACAACTCGAACTACAACTTCGCCGTCGCTCCCAAGAAACCGGTTCTGCGAGCAGTGGCGGGCGACCGCAAGGTAACCCTTTACTGGGACTCCGAGGCGGAGCTCAGCTTTGACCGCTACCTGCACGAATACGATTTCGAGGGCTACAAGATCTACCGCGCCACCGCGCCGACGTTCGAGGATGCCGGCTCCATCACCGACGGCTACGGGTACGACCGCTTCAAGGTGCCCATCGCGGTATTCGACAAGGTGGACGGCATCTACGGCTTCTTCCCCCTCACCTTCGGGACAGGGGTGCAATTCTACCTTGGGGCGGAGACGGGCCTCACCCACACGTTTGTCGACTCGCCGCTCGTAAATGGGATGACCTACTACTACGCCGTGACGGCCTACGACCGCGGCAGCGTGAAAGACAACATCGGTCCCACGGAGACGACGATTTTCATCAGCGTCGACCAGGCAGGGAACGTGCGCGCCGGGGAGAACGTGGTGGTGGTCACGCCCCAGCCGCCTTCCCTGGGATATGTGCCACCCGGTTTCGACGTTGAGCCTAAGCCGGTGGGTCAGCTGGTGACGAATGGGAGGGTGGCCGTTCGCATCGTAAACCCGTCCGAGCTCGTCGACGGGGACGAATACGAGGTTCAGTTCCTCGATTGCTCGATGGACCACCGCGACAACGACCTGGACGGAAAAGTCGACGCGGAGGACAAGGACGAGTGGTTGCCCAACCAAACTACGGGGTTTGTTCTGCGGAACCTCACGCGGAACACCTCCTTCGACACGGTGTGGCTGTACGAGCAGCGGCTCGAGGGCGACTCCGTGGTTCAGGTACGCAATCTCTACGATGATCGGGACGGGGATCCGCGGACTTTCCGTGCCCTGTTGGGCCCGCTGGAAATCTTCGCCTACAATCCTCCTGGTGGGGTAGTGCACGATCCCCAGCGGAATATCCGCAACGGGATTCGCTGGAGCCAGAACATCGACTACAGCACCGCGTATCACCTCCGCTTCAGCCTGTTCGACATGAAAGGATTTAAGCCCGGGATCTTCTACCCGCGGCAGTACATGGTCGTCTTCTACGATGAGCTGGTCACACGCACGAAGAGAATCGGTGTACCCCTCGAGACGACCGGAAAGCTCATCCCCGTTCCTGAGACCCATGTGAACTACAAGATCTTCGACGCGGCCACGGGAGAGGAAGTACCCTTCGCGGCCGTGGATGCCACGGTGGACCGTAACCTCACGCCGCCCGGCTTCTTCTCTGCCAAGGACCGCGTGATCTTCTTCGAGACTCTGCCGAACGACTCGGTGGTCATCACCTTCAGCCTCCTGAACAACGATGTCCAGGACACCGTGTTCTTCCGCAACTACGGGCGGCGCCTGGGAGCAGGGGACACCCTCTGGCTCTTCCCGGACTTCCCCTTCACGGGCAGTGTACGCTACCGCTTCAAGGTGAGGGGGGAGAAGCTGGACGTTCAGTACGCTCGCAGCCATTTAGATCGCATTAAAGTAGTACCGAACCCCTATGTAGTAACCGCCGTCTGGGAGCCGCTCAATCCCTACACCTCGGGCCGCGGCCCCCGGAAGGTGGAGTTCATTCATCTGCCGCCCCGGTGCACCATTCGCATCTACGCAGTGGATGGAACGCTGGTCAAGACCCTTGAGCACAACAGTCCCCTGAGCGATGGTTCTGAATCCTGGGACCTGATGACCAAGGACAATATGGACCTGGCCTACGGTGTCTACATCTACCACGTGGACGCGCCCGGGATTGGCCAGCACACAGGACGCCTGCTGATCATCAAGTGAGAGGTCGACGAAGGTTGGGGCCAGGAAGGGCAAGCTGGATCAGCCGCGCTGCCTGCGCACGATCGGGCGGTTTTCGGGGGGCTGTGTTCCTCGTGAGCTTGGGGGTGGGGGTCCAATTTCTGACCTGCGGCAAAGGGGATCCGGTCGTGGCCGAATTCGGCCGGCACAAGATCACGCTGGCCGAGTTCCGGATCGCCTACTTGAATCTCTTGAAGGAGCCGAACACGTTTGACTCGCCGCGCCTCCGCGAGGAATTTCTGGACGAGCTTATCCGCCGCCGGTTGTTAGCGGAGGAGGCGCGGCGACTGGGCCTGGATCGCGACGAGCGCTTGCGGCTGCGGACCGAAGCCTTCCGCGACCGATGCGCCCGCGAGGCTCACTATGCTCGCGTCATTCGGCCGCGCGTCCGTACGGACGAGCGATCCCTGCGGGAGATCTACCAGTACTTCCGGGAAAGGCGTCGCCTGAAGCACCTGTTCGCCGAAACGCGAGCACAGGCCGATAGCCTTTACGCCGCCCTCCAGCGGGGTGTCCCCTTCGATTCCCTGGCCCGCGTAGTGTTCCGGGACTCGATCCTGTCCCGCAATGGGGGAGACCTGGGCTGGGTGACGTGGGATCAACTGGACTACGACCTTGCAATGACGGCTTTCCGACTTCCGCTGAACGTCTACTCCCCTCCGGTGCCGTCCCAGTTCGGCTACCATATCCTGATGGTGACCGGCTACGAGAGGGTGCCCATCGTCACCGAGACCGAGTATCAGATGCGACGGCCCCGGATCAAGGCCCTGGCCGAGTACAAGATCGGGGACAAGTTAGCGGCGGAGTACATCCGCAATCTCATGGCCCGGAAGAAGATCCAGGTCAACCCGCAGCTCTTGCAATTCGTAGGGAGCAAATTGACCCCCCTAGTCAGGCGCCAACCCTCGACCCTGGAATTCCTCCAGGGAAAGGGGCTGGATGAGGAAGAGATCGGGCAGGCCGCGCTTAGCCTGTGGGACGTTCGGCACGAAACCCTGGCCACCGTCGACGGGGAACCGATGACGGTGGCGTGGTTCGTGAATTCCCTTGCCTATGTCCCGCGGGACGCCCTCAACCGCAGCTACAAGACGGCCCTCGACTTCGCCCTCCGGGACTTCGCCATTACCCAGGAAGCCAAGAAGATGGGACTGGATCGGAGCCTGGAGGTACGCCGCAAGGTCCGCCTTTACGAAGACTACGTCCTCAAGGTGATGATGACGCGCAAGCTCGTGCGGGAGGTGAGTGTCTCCGAAGCCGAGATGCGCGACTACTACGAGCGGCGCAGGGCTGACCTTTTCCGCAGCGTTCCCTTTGACTCCGTGCGGACACTGATTCGCGATCGCCTCCTCGACGAGAAACGCCGGAGGTTGCTCCCGGAACACCTCCAGCAGCTGGCACAAGGAATGGCGATTCGCAAGCACCCGGAGATCCTGCACCGCTACTACGAGAGGCTCTATCGAGAGAAGGAGGGTGTTCCTTGAAACGAAGCCGCTCTCAAGGGCAGCGAGGTTGTCTTTGTCCTGCACTTCGAAACGCTCCCGCGCGGGCCTGGGCCCTCTTTCCCGCCCTTCTCTGGGCAGGGGCCCTGCCTGCCCAGATCGATCGCCAGGCCACCTGGGAGACGAAGGTCCTCTACTACAACCTCGAGCTGTTGAGTGGAGACTACTTGCTTTTCGGTCATCAGAACACCAACGTGATCGGGCGGGGCTGGTTGGACACAACGGGGGCTCTCGATACCTCCGACGTGAAGGCGGGGCTCGGCACCTTCCCGGCCGTTTTCGGGTTCGACTTCGGCTCGGGCTGGGATGCCTTTCGGGGACATGTGGAGCGGGCCTTCGCCAAGGGAGCCGTGATCACCTATAGCTGGCACGCTCCCAATCCGATCACCGGCGGCAACTTCTACGACACAAGGGGGCGCCCGATCGCCGAGATTGTTCCCGGCGGGTCAGCGAACGAGCTTTACAAGAGCTGGCTGCGCGGCATTGCCGGCTTCGCCAAGAGCCTGCGGGTCAAGGGCACCTTGGTGCCGATCCTCTTTCGCCCGTTCCACGAGAACACCGGCAACTGGTTCTGGTGGGGCGCGAATTTTTGCACGCCGGAGGAGTTCATCGCCGCCTGGCGCTACACCGTGCACTTTCTCCGAGATACGCTCGGGGTGCACAACTTCCTCTACGTGTACTCGCCTGACGGTCGATCGGCAATGAGCAACTACGGTGAGCGCTACCCGGGGGATGATTACGTAGACGTGGTCGGCCTGGACATGTACGAAAAGGACGACTATAGCCACGTGCTCGTCCAGGCGTGCAGGCTCCTCGTCCAGTTCGCCGAGGAGCACGGCAAGGTGGCCGCCATCACGGAGACCGGCACAAGCGACGGGCTTGCGGGCACCTCCATCTCCGATTGGTTCACGAGGGCTTTCCTCTGGCCTCTGAAGGCCGACCCTGTGGCAAGGAAGGTAGCCTGGGCCTTGTTCTGGACAAACACCAGCAACACCTACTGGATTCCCCTGCCTGGCGACCCGCACTTCGCGGCTTTCGTCGAGTTCTACCGCGACCCGTTCGTACTCTTCGCCGACGAATTGCCGAACCTGTACGAGCCGATCCGGGAGGATCGGGAGCCTCCTCAGTTCACCCGCTATCCGGAGGCCGAATTCGTCGCCTTCGAGACCGAGGTTGAGGTGGAAGTGTGGACCAACGAGCGGGCCTACCTCCGTTACGGCACCGAGGATCGGCCCTACGAAGATCTGCCGTATTCCTTTGCGGAGGGAGAAGGCGGGGTCCGGCACCGGGTGCGTCTGGAGGGCAAACATGGCGAGCGCTACACCTACTACGTGCGCGCGGAGGACACCTTCGGCAATCGCACTCCGAACCCTTTGACGATCTCTTTCACCGTCGACACCACCCTGCGTCAGGTCCGGTGGACGGACCCCGAGTTCGACGACTCTGCCTGGAAGGAGGGGCGGGCTCCTCTGGGCTTTGGCGACCGCGTGGCAACCCAGGTCCAGGCGGAGCGGACCGTCTACTTCCGCGCCGCCTTCGAGCTACCGGCCCCGGTAAGCGCGCTTGGCGTGCTGGTGAAGGGGCACGACGGAGCTGCGGTGTACGTCAACGGAATGGAAATCGGTCGGGTCCAGATCGCCCCGGGAGTTGCCCTGAGTCCCGAGACCCCGGCAACCTCCCCGGTTCCGTTCAGCAAGGTGGTTGTCCTCGGCCCGGAGGCACGGTCGATCCTCAGAACCGGGACCAACGTTGTGGCTGTGGAGGTGCACACGTATCCGGGCCCGTCTTCCGACCTGTCGTTCGACGCGCGGGTCTTCAATAACCAGGGCATCTACCTCGACCTGGGTTCGGCCTGGAGATATTTCGACCAGGGGATGGAGCCGCCGGTACAGGTTAGGCCGAAGGGGACGGGGGTGCGGAGCCCGGAGCGGCCGACTCCGGAAGGGGCTGGGAGGCTTGTACGGGCTTTTCGTCTGGAACGCAATCCCGTTCGCGAATCCGGGCACCTCCTTTTGGACCTTGCGACTGCGGCGGACGTGCGGATCAAACTATGGGATGCCAGGGGGCGTTGTGTTCGAACGTGGAGTGAGCGCGGCCTTAGTGCAGGCGAGCACCGCATCCGGCTGGATACAACGGACTTACCGACGGGGATCTACCTCGTGCGAGCCGAGGTCGCGGGCGAGCAGCTGACGGGCAAGTTGCTGCTGGTGAAATAGGGTGGTCGGTTCCCCTCGGGGCGCGGCCTTGCACGCAGAGAGGAGCTGAGTCGAGCTCGTGACGCGGGTGTGGCGAACAAAGGCGTGGCCGGGGCGTGAGAGATTCTTCCGCTGCGGCGTAGCGGCTGTCGGGCTGCTGGTTCTGGCTCTTGGCGGCGCTTGTCAGAAAGGGGGGAAAACGCCCACGGGGCCCCGGGAGGTGTCGTCGCCACTGTTCTGGCTTCACACAGAGGGGCCGCGGATCGTGGACGAGAGCGGGCGGCCAGTCCTGCTGCGCGGGGTAAATCGTTCGGGGCTCGAATACGACCGCGTTCGCGGAAATGGGATCTCGGAGCAGGAGATCGATTACATTTGCCAGACCTGGTGTGCCCGAATCATTCGCATCCCCTTCAATCAAGAGTGGGTGCTTTCGGACAAGGAGTACGTGGAGTTCCTGGACCGCGTCGTCCAGTGGATCAAGAAGAATCGGGCCTACGCGATTCTCGATCTGCAGTGGCGGAACACGACGGAGAAGATTCCCCCGATGCCGGATAGCCGGGCCGTTGAGATGTGGAAGCTACTGGCCCAGCGCTACCGGGAAGAACCGGCGGTTCTTTACGATATTCACAACGAGGCACACGATATCGATTTTGGCTCCTGGCGCCGACGGGCGGCCGAGATCATCGAGGCGATCCGCGCCGTGCACCCACGTTCCCTGATTCTCGTGAGCGGGCTCAACTGGGCTTCCGACCTCCGCCCCTGGGCGCAGGATCCGTTGCCCTACGAGAACATCGTGTACTCGGTTCACATGTATCCGTGGTTCGGTGGACGAGGCGAGTGGGAGGTCCTTTTCGGGCAGTTCTCCGATCGTCTGCCCATCTATTGTGGCGAGCTGGGTGGCGGCGATGCGGACGTGGACTGGGGTCGCGAACTCATCCGCTACCTCCACGCCAAACAAATCGGCTGGTGCGCCTGGTCCTGGGTCGATCAACCGTATCTCACGCTCCCGGAAGATCGGCGCACCCCCACCGCCTTCGGCCAGCTCGTGTACACCTACTTGCGGCGGTACGCGCAGCTTGATTCGAGCCGCAATCGCATCTACCAGCTTACGGTAGGCCCAGTGACGGCTACAGGTGCGACCATTACCTGGCGTACCGACTGGGAGGCCGATTCCCGGGTGCTGTACGGCACCACCTCTGTCTACTCGGATAGCGTGGTGGCCTTGGCTCTGCTCAAGAGCCATTTGATGAAACTCACAGGCCTTCAACCGAATACCCTGTACCACTTCCGTGTCGCCTCCGTTGACGAGTTCGGACTTCGCGCCGTCAGCAACGACAGCGTGTTTCGAACGCTCGCGGCGGGCCGGTAAGTCGCAGGCACAGCGCACAGGACTGCGGGAAACATCGGGAGAAGAACATGGGCTTGCATCCGGTGGACTTGGCCATTATCGCAGCGTACATAGTGGGCGTCGTGTGGCTGGGGTTTTATCTCCGGCGCGTCGCCGGCGAGGACATCAACTCTTACTTTCTGGCGGGGAGGCGGATGCCCTGGTACGTCCTCGGCCTCTCGAACGCGGCGTCCATGTTCGACATCACCGGAACGATGTGGCTGGTCACGGTGCTGTTCGTCTACGGGCTCAGGGGCGCATGGCTGCCGTGGCTCTGGCCCACCTTCAACCAGGTTTTCCTGATGGTCTATCTCTCGGTGTGGATCCGCCGCTCGGGCGTGGTGACGGGGGCCGAATGGCTGACCACGCGCTTCGGGCCGGGGAAAGGGCTCGAGCTGTCGCGGATGAGCATTGTGATCTTCGCCCTGGTGTCGGTCATTGGCTTTCTTTCTTACGATTTTCAGGGGGTCGGGCGCTTTGCGAGCGTGATCCTGCCCTGGGATCTGTCTCCGGAGACGTACGCCATCCTGCTGATGACCATCACGACCATTTACGTAATCCTCGGCGGAATGTACAGTGTGGCGTTGACGGATGTGATCCAGTTCGTCCTCCTGGTGATCTCCTCCGTGGCGGTCGGGTATCTGGCCATCCGGCAGATCACCCCGAGCGATGTTGCGGCGGTAACTCCCGAGGGGTGGGACCGGCTTTTCTTCGGCTGGAGGCTGGATCTGGACTGGAACCAGATTCTGCCCGCGGTCAATCAGAAGATCGCAGCCGACGGGTATTCCCTCTTCGGCATCGTTTGGATGATGATCCTTTTCAAGGGCGTTCTTGTGAGCATCGCAGGACCGGCACCCAATTACGATATGCAGCGCATCCTGGCCGGCCGCACGGCCAAGGAATCGGCTCTAATGAGCGCCCTGGTGCCGGCCGCCCTCTTCCCCCGCTACGTAATGGTCGCCGGGTTTACCCTGATCGGCCTGGTGTTCTTCCGCCCGGCTCTTCAGAGCATGGGGTCGAATCTCGACTTCGAAAAGCTGATGCCCTACGTGATTCACCATCTGCTGCCGGTGGGAATTGTGGGCGTCATTATTGCAGGATTGCTCGCGGCCTTCATGTCCACCTTCGACTCGACGGTGAACGCCGGTGCCGCCTACATTGTGAACGACCTGTATCTCCGCTACGTGAACCCTCGGGCTTCCAACCGGGCCACCACACGGATGAGCTATGTCGCATCTTTCCTGGTGGTCTTGCTCGGCATAGGCTTCGGGCTAATGTCAGCCTCCATTCACTCCGTCATGCAGTTCATTGTGTCCGGGCTATACGGAGGATACGCCGCGCCGAACATCCTAAAGTGGCATTGGTGGCGCTTCAACGCCTACGGCTATTTCTGGGGCATGGTGGCTGGCATCGGCTTGGCCCTGCTGTTCCCCTTGCTCTTCCCGGGCGTGGACATGCTGTACCTGTTCCCTGCAATTCTCATCGTCTCGGGCTTGGCCAGCGTGGTTGCCAGCCTCCTTACTCCACCGGAAGATGAGAGGGTGCTCAAGAGTTTCTACCGCAACGTGCGGCCCTGGGGGCTGTGGCGTCCAATCCGGGACAAGGTTCTGGCTGAGGATCCGACGTTTCGTGCTGGAACCAGCTGGAAGCGAGACCTCGTCAACGTGGCGGTCGGAATCGTCTGGCAGTTCACGATCATGATGACCGCCATCTACCTGGTGCTGGAAAAGTTTGGTTCCATGGCGATCTGTGCGGCGCTCGTTCTGGCCACCAGCCTTTTCCTCCGGCACAACTGGTACCGAAAACTCGAGGCCTGAGGGCGCTCCATTGATCCGGATAACCTGCACGACTCCAATGAGGAGGCTGAGGTGGTGAGAGATCGGATTGCTGGCGGAGCGGCCGTGGGTTTCCTTCTGCTGATGCTGCCGATGCTGCAAGCTGCACCGACCCCGAGCCGCAGCGTGTTCCAGCATTTCGTCGTCGCCCGCGGCGACCGGCTGATGGACGGGGATCAGCCCCTGCGCTTCGTATCGTTCAACATCCCGAATTTGCTTCTCATTGAAGACGACATGGCCTTCACCCGCACGAATCCGTGGCGGCTTCCGGTGGAGTACGAAATCGAAGACGCCCTGCGGACGGTCCTGCAGGCGGGCGGCACCGTGGCGCGAACCTACACAATCAGTGTGGCCCGCACCGACGACGACCCGGGTACCCCGAAGCACGTCCTGGGCCCCGGGAAGTTTAATGAAGAGGCCTTTCGGGCCATGGACCAGGTGCTAGCGGTGGCGAATCGCGTGGGTGTACGTCTGATCATACCCCTCGTGGACAATTGGAGGTGGATGGGTGGGCGTCCCCAGTACGCAGAATTCCGGGGGAAGGCGCCCGACCAGTTCTGGACTGATCCCCAGCTGCGGCAGGATTTCCGGCAGACCATCGCTTTCGTCCTCAATCGCGTCAACACCGTGACCGGCGTTCGCTATCGCGACGACAAGGCCATCCTCGCCTGGGAGCTGGGAAACGAGCTGCGCGATTGCCCCTGCCCGTGGGCCGAAGAGATGGCCGGCTTCATCAAAGAGCTGGACCCAAATCACCTCGTGGCCGATGGGGTACAATCCCACGAACTTGTGGAGTGGGCTCTGGAAAGCCCGGTCATCGATCTGGTCTCGACGCACCACTACGAGGGCGACCCGATTCGCATGGTCGCGAATATCCGTGCGGCCTCTGAGCGCGCGCGGGGCAAGAAGCCCTACTACGTGGGTGAATTCGGCTTCCTGACCGAAGGTGGGATCCGCTACGTGCTGGACTTCGTGGTCCAGACGCCCAGTATCGCGGGCGCGCTAATCTGGAGCTTGCGATTCCACAATCGGGACGGCGGCTTTTACTGGCACTCCGAACCTGCCGGAAACCGTCTCTACCGGGCGTATCACTGGCCTGGCTTCGAAAGTGGTAATCCCTACGCGGAGGCGAGGGTCCTCCGCCTGTTGCAGCACGTCGCGTTCCTGGTCCGTGGAGCCGTACCTCCTCCTCCCCAGGCGCCCGACCCACCCCACCTTTTGCCCATTGACGACGTGGGCCGGATTTCTTGGCAGGGGTCGGTCGGCGCCCACGCCTACGTTGTGGAACGAGCCGAATCGCCGTCTGGCCCCTGGCAGACCGTAGGGCACTGGGTAGATGACGCCTCCGTCTCCTGCGTCCCGCTGTTCAGCGACGAAACCGCCAAGGTAGGAAAGAGTTACTTCTACCGCATTCGGGCCATAGGGGAAGGAGGAACCTCTGCCCCTTCCAATGTGGAAGGTCCGGTGAAGACTACGCATCTGACGCTGGTGGACGAGCTGGCAGACCTGCAGAGGATCTTTCAGGTGGGAGGGAAACTACAGCTGGAGGTCTTCGATTGCCGCCTCTACAAGGAGGATTTACACCGCGCGGCCATGGAGGCCGGCTCGTGGATCCGCTACTGGGTGCCGGGAGAGGTGCGGGCTGTGCGAGTGCACGCCTTCTGCGAGGCTGACTCGCTGCCTCTGCGGATCCACGTGTCCCCGGACGGGCAGCAGTACCGCCCGACGGTCCTGAGCGTGACACGCTTACCGATGAATACGCGGGATTACCCCTACCGCACGCCCGTGCAGGTGGAGACGGCCGTTCAGGAAGGTGGACAGCACTTCGTGGAAGTGAAGGCTACGGGATCGGTTCAACTGGGACGGGTAGAAATCCGATATGAGTAGAACTCCAGAGGCAGGAACGGAAACAGACCGGCTGAGGCGATTCCGCGACACCGTGACGCGCGAGCTCCTGCAGGACATCGCACCGTTTTGGGTGCAGCGCTCGGTGGACCATCAGCACGGGGGATTTGTAGGGAGGATGACCAATGACCTCCGCATTATCCCGGATGCTCCGAAAGGGGTCGTCCTCAACGCCCGCATCCTGTGGGCTTTCGCGGCCCTGTACCGAAAGCAAGGGGATTCCGTATACCGGGAGCTTGCGGATCGGGCCTTTGCCTATCTCGTAGAGCATTTCGTCGATCGGGATTACGGAGGGGTCTACTGGCTCCTCGACGCGCAAGGGCGAGCCTTAGACACCACTAAGAAGATCTACGGACAGGCCTTTGCCATCTACGCCCTCAGCGAGTATTACGCAGCGGTGAGGGAGCAAGAGGCCCTGAGGCTCGCAATGGAGATCTTCGATCTCGCGCAGCAGCACAATTTCGATCCGACTCACGGTGGCTACCTCGAGGCCTCGAGCCGGGACTGGGGAGCTACCGACGAGCTGCGCCTGAGCGAGCGCGACCTCAACGAGCGAAAGTCGATGAACACCCACCTCCATCTCCTGGAGGCTTACACGCGCCTCTACCAGGTGTCAGGGCGGAGGGAGGTGGGCGAGGCTCTTCGACACCTCCTCCGCTGTTTCATCGAGCACATCGCGGATCCGCAGACAGGGCACTGGGTACTGTTCTTCGATGATCAGTGGCGTCCCCGGAGCCATGCCGTCTCTTTCGGGCACGAGATCGAGGGAAGTTGGCTCCTGGTTGAGGCTGCAGCAGAGGTAGACGAACCTGATCTTCGGAATCGCTGCCGCGCGATGGCTGTGGACCTGGCGGAGGCGACTCTGACCCAAGGGATGGCCGAAGATTTCGGGATTTACGCGGAACGCCGGGAAAGCCAGGCCCCGGTGCGGACCCTGCAATGGTGGCAGCAGGCCGAGGCGGTCGTCGGCTTCCTGAACGCGTACCAGATGACCGGGCAACATCGGTTTCTGGAGGCGGCTCTCCGCTGCTGGGAATTCATCGAACGCTACGTGCTGGACCGGCAGTACGGAGAGTGGTTCTACGAACTCTTGCCCGACAGAAGCCCCAACTGGGAGATGTTCAAGATCTGCGAATGGAAGGGACCGTACCACAACACCCGAATGTGCCTGGAAGTGATCGATCGTGTCTCGTCTCTGGCCAACGGGGAGGAAAACCGCCGATGATGTCGCCGTCGTTCCGAAGCAGGGTGGAGCGTCTCCTGGCTCAACAAGAAGAGCTGATCCGCCGCAGGAACGAGCCCCTGCCCAGCGCAAATGGGATTGTGTTCCGCTACCGCTACCCAGTGATCACCCCTGATCATGTGCCGATCCCGTGGCGCTTCGATCTCAACGAGTCCACGAACCCGTATTTGCTGGAGCGGATGGGCGTCAACTCCACCTTCAATGCGGGCGCCATCCGCTGGAACGGAAAGTTTGTCCTGGCCGTCCGCGTGGAGGGTGTGGACCGGAAATCGTTCTTTGCCCTGGCGGAAAGCGACAGCGGTGTAGAGGGCTTCCGATTTCGGGACGAACCCCTCGAGATTCCCGAGACAGACGACCCGGACGTCAACGTCTACGACATGCGGCTGACGGCCCACGAAGACGGCTGGGTCTACGGCGTCTTCTGCGTGGAACGGAAGGATCCGGAAGCACCCCCTGGAGACACCGTTTCGGCGGTCGCGCAAGCGGGGATTGTGCGCACCCGTGACCTCGTGCGCTGGGAAAGACTGCCCGACCTGAAGACGCCCTCCCGGCAGCAAAGGAACGTGGTGCTCCACCCGGAGTTCGTCGACGGCAAGTACCTCTTCTACACACGGCCTCAGGCTACGTTCCTCGGCGAGGGAGGAGGAATCGGTTGGGGACTGGTGGAGGATATCGAGAACCCCGTCATCCACGAGGAGCGATTGATCGATCCGCCCGTCTACCACACGATCAAAGAAGCCAAGAACGGCGAGGGCCCTCCTCCCGTGAAGACGCCGGAAGGATGGCTCCACCTTGCCCACGGTGTGCGTGGCACGGCCGCCGGTCTACGCTACGTGCTTTACCTGTACCTGACGGATCTGCGGGAGCCGTGGAAAGTTCTGCGTCGGCCGGGAGGCTATTTCCTGGCGCCCGAGGGTGAGGAACGCGTGGGCGACGTGTCCAATGTGGTTTTCAGCAACGGCTGGATCCTCGACGAGCGGGGGACGGTGTACATCTACTACGGGGCCAGCGACACCCGGCTCTACGTGGCCACAAGCACCCTGGATCGCCTTCTGGACTATGTCCGCAACACGCCGGAAGACGGGTTGCGCTCACCTGTGTGTGTTCGCCAGCGGCTGGAGCTGATCCGGAGGAATCAGGAGGTGCTTCGGGCTCTTCGGACACCGCCTGAAACCTCCTGACCCGTGGCCCTAATCCGCAGGTGGGCCCCTACGGCGCCGCGAGGGGCGCCTGCGGACTCCCCCCAAACCGCGAGAAGAACGGTCGGGAGCTCAGCCTCGGCTACCCCAGCGCGTTCGTGTGAGCGAAGGAGCCCACGCTGATCCGTGATCGGACGTTCCCTGCCGGCAGCGGGGGTTACTTGCTTGTGGGGGGCAGTCCGAGCCCGAAGGTCACACCCAGGGTGTTGGGCATCGGATGGACGATGTACGCGATGTCCATCTGCATCTTGCCAAGGCCAGGGAGTTCCTGCTTGAGCCCGAAGCCCAGGGCCCAGCAAGCTGTGGGCTCGCCGCTTGTCTGAGTCGCGTAGCTGGCGCGCAGGACAACAAGCCCGGAGAGCTCTCGTTCACCGAAGAGATAGAGCCGGTTGGCCGCGTCCCGCGTCAAGCTTTTTTCCAGGTCGATCCCCAGCTGTAGCCTGGACGGCCGGACCACAGAGATGCCTGCGGCAAGGAAAGGGGGAAGGCCTTCCATGTAGCGGCCACGCCCGGAGCTATTCCAGCGCAGATAGCTGAGAGCCCGTTGCATCACCAGGGTAATGGCGGTCTCCGGCGTTAGCCAGAGCCTTGTGCCAATATCCAGCGATCCCCCCAAAGCGTCCCCAGAAACGCCTCGTGGCTGCAGGTCCTTCGAACCGTACGTTGCGTAATGGAGCGCGGCGGCCACCCCTACATCGACCTGGCGGCCGAGGACAATCCCGATGCGGCCAGCGGAGGCGCGAACAGTGTGCTCCCGGTAGAGCTCGTCACCGCTACTGGTGAACGCCAATCCGAACCCCGCTCGGGGGCCGAGGGGAAGTGCGCCCGCCGCCGAAAGGACAGGGACAAGCCCGAAGAGGCGAGAGTAGCTGAACCCTACTTCCCTCCCAGAAGTCTGCACAACCGCAGCGGGGTTCAGATACGTAGCCGTGATGGGGTCACACAGGCTCCCGGACGGGTTCTGAAGGGCGGCCCAGCGGGCCGTGATCGGGATATTCGGAAAGGCCCCTGCCAGGCCCGTCAGGTCCTGCCCGGAGACGCTACCTCGACCCAACGCCAAGGTCAGGACCATAGAGCCGATGATGGCGCCGCAAAAGGATCTCATTTGATCAGCACCACGGTTCCGTAGAGATCGCGATGTCCAGTCGGGTCCTCTACCCTCAGCCAGACCAAGTAGCGTCCGTTGCGAGCCATCAGGCCGTGCTCTGTGGTGCCATCCCAGTGCAGCTCGAACGGGACCTCTTTGGGCACGGGCCGGCGATACACCAGCTCGCGAATCTTCTGTCCGACGAGATTGTAGATCGTGACGGTGGCCAGGGGAGCCCTCGACGCCCTCGAATGGGCTACGAAGCGAATGACCAGACCCGGCCGGCCGTCGCCGTCGGTGTCAACGGAAGGGGAGAAGGGGTTGGGCACGAACTCAAGCGCGCCGATGCCCAGCTCCCTTGAAGGACGCAGGAGGGCCAGTTCGCCGAGCTCGGTGACCGTGGTGACCACCGAGGTGTCGGGACCGGAGAGGGCCGGGAGGGGAATCCAAGAGGCCTGTCTCTCGTCCCACTGGACCGGGAGGAGATTTGTTGTCGACTCACCGATGGGGACCGGCAGGACCACCTGCGCAGGCTTCCGCAGAACGTAGGACGAGGGGCTTAAACGATAGATGTGGCCGACCTGCACGCCCATTTCGGCAAACTTCTTCAGATCAGGAGTTGGTGGCCGGTCCAGGCGAATCTGGATCGGACGATCCACTGACCCTGCTTCGAAAGCGACCCTGAAGCCGGTCCCATCCTGGTAACCGGCGGCCTGACTTGGCGACAGAAGGCTGTAGATTGTGAGGGGCAGAGAGTCCGCAACTCCGGAAAGGGGTTCAAGGGCGACGAGAAGGGCTGGGCCCAGGAAACTGGCGTTGGGGTAGACGATTCCACCCGCGGTGGCACCTGCCACTGACGGCTCCAGCTTCCAGCGGATCTGTGGCGCGGGGACGGTTTCCCCACTGTCCGTGACGGCGGAGCAGCTAAAACTGGTCGGGACCCAGTTCGGAATCTCGCCTGGGCCCGTGATCTTGAGCTTTGCCACCCGGGCCTCTTTCAGCACGAAGTCCGCCTCCGCGGTATCTCCGGCCGAGAGGGCCACGCGCACCTGCGCGGGTCGGGAAAGGAAGCCACTCTTGACCGGAAAGATCACATAGGTGTCGAGTCTCAGTCGCGGAAAGAGAAAGCGACCGTCCTCAGAGCTGATCGTCGAGTCGGCCCTTCCGGCAACCGTGGCGCTCTGCGCGACAACGGTGACCTTGGCTACGGGCTCCCCAGCGGCGGTGCGAACGCAGCCTCGAATTACGCCGCGCAGGGCTGCCATCGCCACCTGAATCGTGGTGTCGGGACGAAGCCCCTGGAGGACAACGTCGGCATAGCCAAAATTCGTGGCTTTCAGTTGATAGGGGAACTTCCGTGCCAGGCCTCCAATCCGAAAGAAGCCGGCTGCGTCCGTGTTCGCTGAGCCGTAACTACCGTGGCCATCCTGCACCAGCACGACGACACCATGGAGAGGCTCTCCCGACTCGAGATCCTGCACCCAGCCTTCGATCCTTCCGTTCTTGGGCAGGATCTGGACTTGAAGACCGAGGGTGCCGGCAACCAGTCTGCGCAGGGTGTCAGAATCTGAATACCCTGGGGCTACGGCCCAGAGGTCGTAGCTGCTACTGGTGTCGAGGCCAGAGAATCGAAAGAGCCCCGAGCCATTCGTCGTGCCGGAGAAGGTGAAACCGGATCCGGCTGTCAGGTACACGGAGGCGCCACCAACTCCGGTCCCAAGCACCCCGTCCAGCACCTGGCCTGCGATGACGTCCCGTTGCCGTGAGACGTGTACAATCCCGTGGCGCACAGACGCTGCAGGCCGGCCCTGGTTGAAGACAAAGGGTTCCAGCCGCAGCCGGGTTGAATCACCGGGTCGGGCGGTGTCGGGGATCCGCACGCGGAGGAAAAACAGCGCCCCGCTATCTTCCAGAGCCTCGGTGCCCGAAAAGGAGAAGGCCAGGCTATCGTCCCCGGCAATGACCTGTGGCGTGGGCCATCTCTCCGTGAGCGCTCCGGTCGTTTCCAGACCGAGCAGCCGCACGACATCCGACCGGGCGCGAAAAACTCCGCACAGCGAAAGAACCCCGAGTCCCGTCAGGCTAGGGCAGCGCACCGGCAGAGTGGCCTCAGTCCCAGGTGCCAGAACGGTGTCGGGCAGGCGGACGGCTACCCCGGCTCCGCCCTCCGTGACACGTATCCAGCCGGGAAAGGCAAGTGCGGGCGGATAGCCATTCTCATACCGGAAGTGCTGCCATCGGATCGGAAGAGCAACACCGGGTGGGGCGAGGCCGGAGATCGTGAAGCGCAGCCACACGAGGACCCCCTCGCCCTGGAGCTCGCTTTGACCCCAGGCCTGAGCCGAGAGTAGGCTGTCACGTACGGAATAGCTCACCGTACCCCAGCTTTCCGCAATGCCTCCCCGGAGGGAACCACCGCTCGGCACCAGGAGGCGCGGATCAAATACCACGGCCAAATCGAATTTCCGGATACCGAAGCCGTCCACAGCGCTCGTGAACACGGGAACGTCCACGGAAAAACCAGGCGCCCCTTCCACCTGGCCGATCCACACTCGCACCGTCTCGCTGAGGGTCGTGAACACGAGGTCCTCAGAGTACGTAGGTCCGTTCCCGGCTGTGTCCACGACGGCCACGCGCGCGTGGTAGCTTGTGGCCGGTTCCAGATTGGGGATCGGCACGAGGTGTTCGACCGAAGGCATTCCGAGCTTCAATTGGAGGCCGTAATCGACGGTCTTGCCGTAGTGGACCCAGCCTGTCGTGGGCTCGCTTGTGGTCCAGCGCAGGCTGACGCTCCTCGATGTGCGGAGTGCGATCGCTGGTGCTTGGAGGAAGAACGGCGGGGTCACGTCGCGCAGTTCGATCTGCGCACCTCGCGTGAGGGCCGGGAGCGAGCCCAAGTTGAACGACAACCTGAGGAAGGGGACGTAGAGGCGCTGGCGAGGTCGGGCCCCTTCGTTCACCGCGATCATCAAGTGGACCAGGACCCCTTCGGTGCCCGACAGGCCTCTCCCCGAACCGGCGACGAGAACGGTGTCTCCCGAAACATGCGCGGTCAAGCTCCACCCCGCCACAAGCGTATTCTGGGCAACCGGACCGAGGAAAAGAAGCGGTTTTGGAAGGAGAAGGCGAAGCTCGAAGTCCTGCACCACGACCGGCGGCAGGCCGCGCACCCGGACGGGAAGCACAAGGGTATCGCCAAGGCCCACGGTCGTGTCTGGGAGCCAAGCGCTCGGTTCATTGCCGGAAGGGGTGACGAAGGTGAGGGATGGCGAATAGGTCGGCCCGTTGTTCAGAGAGTCCCAGACCCCCACTCTGTAGTGGTAGAGCGTGGAAGGGGAGAGATCTCGAAGGGTCACGCAGTGCTGGAGGGCCAGCTTGGTGTCCTGGACGACGTTTCCGAACTGAGGGGTAAGACCGTACTCCACACGTGCGACGCTCGGTTCACTGGTCTCGAAATAGATCGTTACCTCAGAGGGGGAGCTCGGCTCCGTCGTCGGGCCGACGGTAAAAAGGGGCGCTCGGTGATCGACAAGGACGAAGGAACCGTCGCGCGTGGACGTCCCCGAGCTGGAACCATTAACCAAGGCCTCGGCGAAGGTCAACCGCGAGGGGCGGCCGTAACCACCGCCACAGACCCGGAAGCGGAGGAGGGCAAGGGTACCCGGCCCAGGCAGGGGCCGTTGGGCGCGGAAGGTCAGGCGGATTCTCGACGCCTGGACTTCGAGCTGAGGAGTGGACCAGGTCTCGCTCAGTGTTCCGGATGAGGAGAGTTCCACGAATTGCAAGACGGACTGCGGGTACTCGACCGTTAGGGCCGCGGCGTACACCTCAACGTCCCGAATCTCATCGACGGAGAGGCGGAAGGTGACCGTGTCGCCGACATCCCCCTCTGCAGAGCCGAGGCTGAAGGAGACCCGGCCCGCGGCAGGCGTGGTGAAGGACACTGCCGGTGACCGAGCCGGGCCATTGCCGACGGAGTCGGTGCTCTGGGCCTGGATCGAGTACTCGGTTGCGGGGAGGAGGTCCCGCAGGGCCACGAGGTGTAGTGTGCTCAACAGGTTGCTACCGGCTTCTCCTGGCATCCTGGGTGACGGACCAAAGGTCAAATAACCGTCACTCGGCTCGTCGGTTGTCCAGATGACGAGAGCGCCGGTCGGCATAAGGTCGAAGGTGCTCGGGCCGAATCGGAAGCTCGGCGGCTGGTTGTCGGCTACCCGGAAGTGGCCACCGCGCGCCCGCACGGCAGGCGAGCCCTCGTTGTACACGAAGCGCTCGAACCAAAGCAGAGACACGCGCCCGCTGGAAGCACCGGACTTCACCCGGAAACGAAGCTTCACGAGGCTACCCGATCCGGTTAGAGCTTGAACGCCCCCCATCGCGATGACCACCCGCCCGGGTGTCAGAGTGGTCACGGCGTCGCCCCAGCCTGCGGTGAGGCACCCCTCGCTGGTGACACCGACGCATTCGAGAACCTCCGGGTCAAAGCGCACCGTGGCGTCGAAAGAGTAGACGGTCAGACCAGAGAGATCAGCGCTGCGAACGGGCAGCTCGAAAGTCGTCCCCGCGGGCCTTTGCTCACTGTCCAGCCAAACGTCCACAGCGTTGGCCGTCAGAGCGACGGTTAAGTCGTCGGACCAAACTGGTCCGTTGCCCGCGTCGTCCCAGAGCCCCAACCTGAGGTGGTAGCTCTGCCCTCCGGTCAATCCCTCCAGCCGGGCCTCGACCAAGCCTGCCGGGCTCGGCCGCTCCAGCGACGCCCCGTAGCCGGTGGTTGGCCCGTAGTCGATGCGGTAGCGCCCCCCTTCGGAGGCAATCCAGCGAACCCGGATCGCCGAAGCGCCCGTCGGCTCGGCCACGGGGCCAGCAAGGAACTGGGGTGGACTTGCGTCGGGGCGTCCCTGCACGGTTACCCAACCGTTGCGCCCTTCGGCATCGACGAGGCCGCCATCCAGCATCACGTAGCGGAGCTCGATGGGGACGCGAGCTATCCCTTCAATGTCGGCCGTCTCCCCCCGAACTCTGGCCAGTACGCCCTGTGTGGATCGGCCCGGTCCTTGCGCCCGGATCGCGCAGAACGAAGGCTGCACGATTTTCTCAAGCGTTTGCCAATCGGGCAAGCTCGATGGATCCAGTTCCACGTCCCGCAGAGAAACGGCGGGGTCGGAGCACCCGAGGACGATGCTGAACTCCCGAACCTGCCCCATCTCCGGCGCCCCATCCTCGAGGCTCACCGGCACCTCGAAGGCTTGTGCAGCACCAGTCTCTACGTTTCCGACGCGCAATGCGGGACCCGCAAAGGGCGGCGTGTGGAATTCTACAAACTCTGAGAACGCGGGCCCGTTTCCGCTGCTGTCTTCCCCGCCGACGCGGAGCGAGTAGGTCTGGCTTGATTCCAGTTGGGAGAGAGCCACGCGGTGGTCCATCAGGAGACGCCGGTCCACGAGCCGCTCGACAAACCCTCCGGGACTGCGCCGGAGTTCGACCACCGAGGTGGCTGGCTCGTCGCTCCGCCACGCAACGGTTGCGGAGTGGGGCTCAACGTCGGACACAGTCGGTCCGGCCACGAGACGTGGGGGTCGGGTGTCACGGATGCGCACGAGCCCGTCCTGTGTGACGGCTGGGTAGCGTCCGCCGGCGAGCTGAACGCGCGCCAGTCGGATCGGTGTGTTGAGGCCCACGGGGGCTGTGTCCAACACGTGGAAGGTCACGCGGAGCAAAACCCCGGACCCCGCCAGAGGCACAGTCCCGGACAGGGCGATGTCGGCCTGGCCGGGGCCGACGGAGAAGTTGGGGGGTGGCCAGGAGGAAGCAAGCGTAGCGTCGGCACTGACCCCTGTGGCCGCCAGGGCAGCGGCATCGAACTCAAGGCCGATTTCCACGGACTGGATCCCGAGCTCGCTGACATCGGCAATGGTCACCTCTACCGTCACGTCCGTGCCCGGATCGCCGGTGATCTGCCCGGCCCGGATCACGATGTCCTGCGTGCGGAAGGTGGCGTCTGCGCTTGCGTTCGGTCCGTTGCCGTGCTCGTCCGTGACCAGCACCCGGTAATGGTAGGCGGTGGAGGGAAGGAGCGGGTGGAGCGTGACCGTTCGAGAGGTGCGCAGATCGTCGAATTGAATCTCACTGCCGTACGATGGTGTCGTTCCGTACTGGACGACGGCCTTGGCTGGCTCGTCCGTGCTGAAGCTGAGAGTGGCCGAGTGCGTGGTGGTCTGGGTGATTTCCGGGCCGCGGCTGAAGCGCGGCGCGTCCACGTCGGGCACCACCCGGAAGGATCCGTTGTGGAGGCGCGCCGCGGGCGTCCCTTCGTTAAACTGGAAGCTCAGGAACGTGAGGGGCGATTCGGCTCCGATCGCCGCGCTCGCAGCGACCTGAGCGGCGATCCGGAAGAGGACCCCTTCGCCGCTGAGCGGCTCCGTCCCACCGGCAGCAATGACCAGACGCCCCGACTCGGAATTGTACGTAGGCGGCCCCCACGCCTGGGCAAGTGTGCCGCTGGTGCTCACAGAGGTGGCAGTTAAGATGGTCGGGTCGTAGGCGAGGGCGAGGTCGACTGAGTAGATCTTGCGCCCGGTCGTCGAGCTGACCCGGATCTCGATGGTCACCGGTTTGCCGGGCGGGGCTTGCAGCTCGGGCAGGTAGACGTCGATTGCCTGCGCAAGAGCCGGCCCGGCGATGGCCCAAAGACCGATGGCTATTGCCCGTGGCAGACAGGCCAGGATGTGATTCGCCCTTATCGCACGCACACGATCTTCCTCGTCAGGACTTTCCCGCTTGCCTGCAGCCGCACGAGGTACACCCCACTGGGCACGGGCAAACCCTGGTCGTCCCTTCCCTCCCATCGCACCCTTTGGACGCCGGGCTTGAGAATCGGCACGGCCCGATGCCAGATTTCGCGTCCAAGGACGTCGAAAATGCAAAGCTCTACCCGGTCCTTCGTCCCTGATGGCCCGAGCGGAACTGTAAGGAGGAGGATCGTCGACTCGTTGAACGGATTCGGCGCGGCTTGTAGCGACAACGGGGCAACCGGCTCCGAGGGCTTGCCTCGGATCGGTACCTCCTGCTCGTCCACCTGAACCGAAACCAGTGACGGCGCTGGAGCGCTGGGATCGGTTTTCCTCAGGAGGAAGCGGATCCTTAGCTCAGCGGGGGCCAGGGGGCGAAGGGAAGCCAGGGCGATCCGAAGCGTGTTCTTGCTGGCTTGGTGCGCAAGGTGCAGACTGCTGTCTTCCGGCTCTGTGCTGATTCCGAGCACAGAAAGGGAAGCAGGGGCGTAATCGAGGCGGGCGTCCAGGGAATAGAAGGGGGCCGATCCTTCGAGCTGGAGAACCGCGACGAGCTCCTCGCCCAGGTCTTCCGTTGCCAGCGTGGCCAGGGTCCCCTCGGCCAGTGAAGCGGCCTTTGGCAGCCATTCCGGCGCACGGTCGGCGGGGAACTGCTGGATTAGTCCGGCGGCGTAGCGAAAGATCAGTGAAGCGTCGAAGGAACTGACGGTTCCGTTGCCGCTCACGTCGGCCGCAATGGAATCCCGCGGCTGGCGCGTGAAGTAGGGGCGTACGTCCTGCTCCGCGCTGATGCGGAGGACCAGTGAGCCGTCGAACGAAGTGACGCGGTCGTTGCCGCTCACATCTCCGTAGTAGGCGGCCTCGAAGTCCTGCCCTGTGAGGTTGCCGGTCAGGGGGCGATATTGACGAACGGGGGGTACGAAGAACAGCCCGGTCCGCGTAGGGGTGAGGTCGAACGCGAAACCCGCTTCCAGCCGCTCCACCCGGTAGGTTCCGTCGAACGAAGTGGTCAGGTTCCGCTTCTCGCGACCGCGCAGGGACAGGTGGATTCCGGGAGCAGGACTACCGGCTGTGGTGCGAACGTTCCCGCTCAGGCTTGCCATTTCGCTCGGGTCGGCCGCCAGGGCGACGTTGAGCGTGTAGCTTTCGCCGCCCTGGAGCTGCACACTGCGAGTACCGGACCGGTAGCCGAGCTGATCGAACAAGAGCGTGTAGTTCCCTGCCGGCAGGAAGATCTCGTATTCTCCCGTGTGGTCCGTGCGGACGCGCGTAGTGTCCCTCCCGCTGATCGCCAGGACGACGGCGTCCCAGATAGGCGTCCCCGCGCTTGTGGTCACCCGACCGCTGACCGTTGCCCAGCTGGGCAGACTGAAGTTGAGCACGCTGGATTGAGACATGCCGAGGGAAATTGACTCGCTGCGCTCCCCGAAGCCAGCGGCTGCAGCCTTGAGCACGTGCTGACCAGGGGGAAGACGGAGTTCGTAGCTACCGTCGGCCCGAGAGAAGGTGACGAGCGATCCGTCGGAGAGGGCGATGCGAGCACCGGCGACCGCCCGCCCGCGGTCGTCCCGGACCCACCCGGAAAGCTGGGCGGTGCTCTCCACCAGATTGAAGTCCACGCCCGCCAACGTCTGGCCAGGGCTTACGGCCAGCCCGGAACGGATGGCCGGGGCGTAGCCAATCCGGCTTACCTGGACCGTCCAGAGGCCGGGGGAAACCGCGAGCTCGTACCGGCCCAGCCAATCTGCCTGTGCCCAGATCGTGTCGGAGCCGCTGATGGCCCGCACCGCGGCGAAGGACAGGAGCGAGCCGTTGCTCCGGACGGCGCCACGAATCCGAGCGCCCTGGGAGCCCAGTTGCAGGTTCACGCTCTCCAGGGGCTGTGCCTCGCTGAGTTGGATCACCGTCGCGGCGGAGGGGGAATCGCCGCTTCGAAAAGCCCGCAGCTTGTACCGTCCCGGCGGCAGCACGCCCTCGAAGAATCCGGCCGCGTCGGCCGTGTCGACAATCGCTGCTCCGGCCATCACGACTGCCCCGGCCGCGGGTCTCCCCGAAGGCGACAGAACCGTGCCCCTCAACTGGGCCCTCGGCTGGGTCACGGCCAGGCGGAGTTGCCCGTAGCCGGCGTCGTTCTGCAGAGCAAGGAAGACGGAGGGCGAGGTCAATAGGCCGGGTTTGTCCAGGATGAGCCAGTAGTCGCCGGTCGGCAAGGCGACGTGGAAATTTCCCCGTGAATCTGTGGTCCCCTCGCGGTACGAGCCACCCCGCGGCAGGATCCGGATTGTGACTCCAGGCACGGGCGTGTCGCCGTCGAGAACAATTCCGCCTATCGTGAGGGCAGCGGCTTCGAGTTGAAGCGGCGGGTCGACGGCACTCTGTTGCCCTGGGAGGGCTACGACCAGCCTGGGCTCCGAGGTGGGGTAGCCCGGACTCGTTGCCACGAGGGCCCAATCTCCGGGCAGAAGGTCCAGGCGGAACTGACCTGCGGGATCCGTCCGGGCGTGCAACTGTTGACCGCCGCGGTAGGCCTTTACCGTGGCCTGGGGAATAGGCTGACCACCGGCCGTCTGAACACGCCCGGTAATGGCTGCTGGGAGAGGCCGAAGTTGGAGCGGCGAACTCAGTGTGAGACGGCTCGTGCTGAGCTCGACCGAGGCGGTATCCACAGCCTGGTGGGAAGGGAGCTCCGGCCAGACCGCCCAGGTGCCGGGAGACAGTCGCAGCACGAAGCGTCCGTGGACGGCCTCCCCCGACACGTGCAGTCCGGTTCCCCGCTTCCTGGCCAGAATGCGCGCGTAGTCCGGCTCTGTGCCGTCGATCAGCCGCACCTGGCCGTGGAGCTCAAAAGGCAGGGGTCGCAGAACTACGTCCACGTCCGCCGTCTCCTCAGGCTCCGCACGGAAGGTAAGGGACGTGTCCGCGTACCCGCGTTTGGTTGCCAGGAGCCGATATCGGCCCGGCTGCACCGACAGCGTGAAGATCCCCCCGTCTGTGGTCAGGTAGGAGGTCACTTCCTGGGACCCGTCTTCGGCCCGGATCTCAAGGCCCACGCGAGGCAGGACCTCACCGGTCGTAGACCAGCTGCGGAAGCGAATCGTTGCCGGGGCCACGTCGTAGGTGAACAGCCGGTGCGGGCTGCTGGCGGAGGAACCGGTCGCCCCCACCGCAACGACCTGCCAGAAATAGCGCCCGCTCTTCAGTACAACCCGCGCGTCTAAGCGATACGAGGTGCCCGTCGTGGAGGCCCGAAATACCGGATAGCTGGACTCACTTTGCTCCTGCTCCAGGAGCTCGAAGACGTAGAGCTCGTAGTGGTGGACGCCGGCCACGCCTTGCCAGCGAAATTCAATCTCCCGGGTTGCCAGAGACGCACCTGGCGCGGGGGCCAGGAGGACTGGGTTCGGCGGAGGGGAAGGCAACGAGGTCGTGAAGCCGAAAAGCCCAGCCTGTACCACGGACGTGAAGGCCGGGCTGTTGCCGTAGTTGTTCAGGACGATCCAGCTATACGTTCTGCCCGATACCAGCGGCGGGGTGAGAGCCTCCCCGGCAGCGAAACTCCCGGACGGGTCCGAATCCCCGTACCGGATTGAGGTTCCCCGGGTGATCGCCTGCCAAACGATGTTGGCACCGGTCAGGCGCAGGTTCCCCTCCGCGTCCTCCGAGAGGACCGCCTCCCGGTCTGAGACGATGATGTGGTAGTAGGGTACTCCGGGGACGGGATCCCAGCAGAACTCGGGGCGCAACTCGCCTACGATCGAACCGTTGGCAGGGGCGCGCATTTGGGGAGCCGTAGGGCTCTCGACAATGAGCTGGAACTCGGCGGATCGGAGAAAGCCTTCCGTCACGACGCAGTAGTAGACACCAGGCCCGATGCCTGCCTCCTGAGGGACAAGGCGCAGGGTGCGCCTGCCACGAAGTCCAGGATCCCGGCTGTAGTCGCCCGGTGCAAGGCCGTAGAGGAGTTTGGCTTGGACGTCCTCCTGCCAGGAGATCTCCACCGGCTGATCGGGCGGCACGGGCAGAAGAGGGATGCGCGTGAGGGTCAACGACTGCCCCGACGCACCCGCGGCAAACAAGAAGAGGGCTAAAGCCGTCGCCGAATTGTGGAACGGGCGGATCATCAGAAAATCAGGGTTAGTGTCAGTGCCAGGTTAGGGACGGGGAGAAGCCGAAGGTACTGCACAACGGTCCATGGGCCTCGCTGCCAGGCCAGGCCAAAGGCCCATTGCGGCGCTCCTAAACCCTGTCGGATGTCGCGAACATACCTCCCCGCCCCTTGTGTGAAAAGCTCCAGGCTGGTGAGGGACAGCGTTGTGAAGGCCCGCCCGTAGGAGAGGGTTCCGTGCAGCTTCCAGCGCGGGCGTGCGGCGAGCAACGTGGGGCCGTACTGAAAGCCGAGCTCGCCCACGTAGGCCTGGGCCGCAAAGGCACCGCTCGCTCTCCGGGCGACGCTGAGAAAACCCAGTCGGAGCTCCACAGGAGAAGTCAGGCGCGCCCCGCCGTAGGTCTTGGGTTGAACTCGTTCGGTGAGCGTGAGCTGTGTGAGTTTCAGCCTCGCAGGCTCCAGAATCTCGGCGTCTTCCTCGCCCAGAAGCAAGCCGTCCAGATTCAGGGCTGGGATCCGGTTCTGAACCAGAAAGACCTTGCCCTTACACTCCGTGGCCCCGGCCACGCGGATTGAGGCATCGACGACGGTGCTCTTGGTGAGAAGGTGCCAGACTCCTGCGCGCAGCGAGATTCCCGCCCCCCGGATGTCCACGTCGAGTTCCTGGCTCAGGTCGGTCGGCCAGGGCGCGGATGGGTCATTAAATGCGTGTTCGAGGCCTGCGTAGAGCATCGTGGCGTCTGCTCGTACCTGGCCGCGCAGCCGGAGCTCCAGGGTTTGCCGCGTGAGCTGAAGGCCGAAGATCGTCCTCCGGGCGATGCGTGTGCTCGCAACCAGATGGGTGTTCCGGACACGCACGGCGAGGTCCGATTCCGCATCCAGCAGAGCGTTCAACACAACCGGCGTCGTGGTTCCGGCGCTTTCGACAAGGGTCGACACGCGGGTCCGGGACCCCACGATCGTGGCTCGTAGGTTGCCCGCGAGCGTGTTTTCGTAGCCGAAAGCAAGTCGGAAGCCTCCCGCCGGGACGACGAGCTGGAAGCCCTCCAGGAATTCGGCCAGTCCGATCCGTGCCTGCACGCGCGGCCCACTGATCTCCGCATCAGAGGCCCGGTAGGACGAAGTCGCGTCGAGAACGCCTCTCGATGCTTCCCCCGTTAAATCGACGAACGTTGCGGCGTCTATCGAGTAGGGCACCAGAGTGCGGAGGCGCACCTGCGGCCTGTTCACCAGGTGGAGAAAAGCCGGGTTCTGATCGGCGCTCAGGGATGGGAGAACCTGGCCGTTGGACAGGATGTATCCGCAATCCGCGCGCGTTGCGAGATGGAGGCGACTCGTCAACTCAAGGTGACCGCCGCGGAAAAGATGGATCTTGCTTTGAGGAACCTGGGCCGGTGCGAGCCCAATGGGTATGGCCAGACAGAGGGCCCCCGCAAGGAGAAAGGATCTTTGGGCTACGACACCCACCCTCTTCTTCCTGTGCCTTTCGTGAATGGGTTAGGAAGCGGTCTTTCCGGGACGAAGGGGAAACCGGGTTTCAAGCCGTACGGAGGTCAGACACACCTCGCCGCGAAAGTGAGCGCGCGCGCCTTCGTTCCCACAAACCGGGAGGATAAACTCTTTCCTTGGGCATCAGCGCCTCCAACCCGAGAGGCACCGCAAAGTTGCACGTGTGGTCCCCGCCGGACCGCCGATCGTCGTTCCTACCTCCGCCGCAAGGGCCAGCGCTTCAATCAACCGTGTGTCCTTCCAGCGCTGCGGGATTTCCGGCGGTCTGACCCGACGGGGGGACTTTACCCGCCCCGAAAGAAAAGCCCGCGTTTCGCCCCATAGCGCTGGCGGTCTTTTTCGCCGGAGATCCGCGCTTCGGGCTTATTGGGCGTCCTCTCCCCGCTTGCACGACGACCGCCCTCGTTCCGGCTGTGCACGAGCGGGTCTTTTCCGCCCTATTCATTGAGCGGCTTCGGATGGGGATCTCGACGGCTGCGGCAGGAGAACCCGGTGTGGCAACCGCTGTAGACCGGAAATTGCGTTTCGCTGAGGTGGATCACCCCGCTTGCCTCGAGCTCCTCCTGTGCCTCGATCCTCCCCCTGTCGTTACTACCAGTCGCAAGCTCGACGCAATTTAAACCGTTTCTTTCCCGGAGTCAAGGTTGAATCCCTTGCCGCGGAGGTGGCTGGCATTTCTGGGATAGGGGGCCAGTGCCGTTCCCCCGGAGACAGGTCCTGAACCATGGCTCCGATCGAGTGGCGGCCAGGGACTGGCGTCAGAAGGCGGTGGGGGGCGAGCAGTTCTCCCCGGCGCTCTTCCTTGGAGCACAGTGGAGTAAGGAACCCGGCCTACCCCAGGAGCAGCCGCGCCAGCCCGATATGGCCTGGGTCATGTGCGTCAGCGAGCAACGCATTCTCCACAAGGCGATAATTTCAGGCCAGAGGGCCGGTGCGCGTAGTGCCGCGTGGCCCGTAGCGACGATGGATCGGTCCGAGTGGCATCCCGGCGTTCCGTAGGTGATCGGTAGGGCCCAGCGGGGAATTCGCGCCGGGCAGGGGTGTCCATGCGGGCTAAGTTAGGACCTCGAGTATTTCTGCGCCTCCGGGCTTGGGAGTGGGCGGCTGTGTCCGCTATGAGTGCCGCGGCTTGCTTCGGGTCTGCGAAAAAAGTCTTGACCCGGTCGATTAGGGATGACATACTAATATGTAAGAAGCGTCGTTTTCGCAGAGCAAGCTATAGGGCTTGGGGTAGGTTTTGCCGGGTAGGGTGTCAGGAGGTGGCGATCATGAGGTGGGGTTCGGAGGGACAGCGCAGGCTGTGGGCCTGGTTGGTAGTCCTGGGGGTAGGCTTGCTGCAGGGGTGCGGTTCAAGGCAGGGTTCGTTGCCGGAGAGTTTGCCGTCCCTTGGGGAACCGATGAGAAGACAATTGAGGGTGCTGGGGGTGGGCCCGGATACGGTGGTTGCGCGGTACGGGGCGGTGTTGTTGTTGAGCCGGAAGGGGGTTAGCTCGGCGGAGGCGGTGCTGTCTGCGGTGGGGTTTTTACGGGAGCAGGGGTTTTTCGTGTGTTTGGTGGTGCCGAGCCGGGAGGGACTGGATGGGGGCCGGTTTTCGGGGGTTGTGGTTCGGGACGATCCTGAGGGGAGGGTGGCGAGGCGCTTTGGGTTGCGGGGTTTGGCCAGTGGGTTTGTGGTTTTTCAGACGAGGGGGGCGATTTGCTGGGGTT